>DATCMG010000200.1:0-5629 GCA_036563555.1 Roseomonas sp.
TGGAAGGGGAGGCAGATCGCCACAATCCTCCGCAGCAAGCGCGGCGTGCAGCCGCTCTTCGTCTCCTGTGGTCACCGCGTCTCCCGCCCGACGGCGGTGCGGCATGTGATGAACTGGCTTGCCGGCTACCGGCTGCCGGAACCAACCCGCCTGGCCGATAAGCTGGCGGGGGAGGCGCGCCGTGCCGCGGGCGAGAGGGCGGGGCTGCTCTGACGGCGGGCTGCTGAAAGACGCTACGGAGAGGAGAGCCGGTGACCCGGCTCCTCTCAGCGGAGCCGGGTCACCATGGACGAGGATCGGGACTCAGTTGCCCTGGCTCGCCAGGTCGAAGTTCATCATGGTCGTGCCGGGGGCGGCGAGCGGTGTACGGCCCTCGGTCTTCGGCCAGGCCTGGAAGGCAGGCACCCCGACGACATACTGATCATCGCCGCCAAGCAGCAGGCTCGCCGGCGTAGGAGCGGAGGCGGCGAGCGGCGTGCGTGAAGCACTCTGTGTCCAGGCCGGCGAGGCCGAGGGGCCTGTCACGTAGTTGCCCTCGGCGAGGGTGGGCCCGACAGCCGCGCCGATCAGGCCGGCGGCGAGGGTGGCGATGGTCAGGCTCCTGCCCAGCCCATGGCGGAGCGTTGCGGAGGACTCGGATGCGATGGTGGTCATTGTCGTTTCTCATCCCTGTTGATTTTTTTCGGTTGGCCCGTTTGGTCCGGGTGAAGACAACTTGCCGCTCAATGCTTTCCGGTGCCATCGCCGGAGTTTTCCGAAGCTTTCCGGAAAATTCCGGAATGTTCGCCGCATCGCCTCCACGCCGTGCGAGCGTGCAAGGCGCCCGCACGTCGCGGCCGTTGATCAGGCGCGGGTCAGAAACGCAGAGGGCGGGACGAGCGGCAGGAAGGATGCCCTGCGCCTCGCGCGGCATGACTCCGTCAGCGACGCCGGGTCATTCCGGGACGCCTGCCTTGACGAGCCCTTCGACGAATACGTGGCAATGCGCGAAACCATCCAGGTTCCGGCGCAGCACGCTGACCTGGATCGGCGGGCCGACCCTGTTCCGCGCCTCGATGAAGCCCTGCGCTTCCTCCAGCAATCCGAGATGGCCGCAACAACTGATCAAGGTGTTGTAGTGCCCCGAATACTCGGTGAAGGCCGCGACGGAGGATCGCAGGAAGGGCAGCGCTTCCCCGAAGCGCTGCGAGCCGAGCAAGGCCAGCCCGTGGGTGGCTGTGTAGAGGCCGGAGAAACTGTCCGCGGGGCTCATCCGGACAGCCTTGCCGGTTTCCGCGACCGCCTCGTCGAAATGCCCCGCGCGCAGCAGGACCCATCCGAGGAATGTCCGTCCCAGCGCGAAATTCGGGTTGAGGTCGAGCGCGGCGCGGAGTTCGGAGAGGGCCCGCTCATGCCGCCTTGCCTCGCTCAGGCAAAGGCCGAGGGTCATCCTGGCCCATGGCTCGGCCGGGTCGAGCGCAACCGCATCCTCGGCGTGCTGCGCGGCCTGCTGGAAGCCAGCCTTGATGTCGTGCCACCAGTAGCAACGCGCCGCCCACCAGACGGCCCAGCCAAGGACGGCATGCGCCCTCGCATAGCCCGGATCGATCTGGATGGACTCCTTGAGTAGGGTCTGTGCCCTTTCATTCTGCTGGCGGTCAATCCGGTTGATGAGGCCGAGGGCGCGGACGACGTGGCCCCAGGCATCGATGCTCCCGGGCGGCCGGTTCGCGGCGCGGAAGCCTTCCTCGGCATAGAGATGCGGCTCGATGGCGGCGACGACGTTCCGGGTGATCTCGTCCTGGACGGCGAAGATATCGTTCAGCTCGCGATCATAGCGCTCCGCCCAGATGTGGTTTCCCATCTCGGCCTCAATGAGCTGTGCGGTGACGCGGATGCGCGTGGCGGAAGTCCGGACGCTGCCCTCAAGAACGTAGCCGACGCCAAGCTCCTTCGCGACCTGGCGGACGTCCACGGCCCTTCCCTTGTAGGTGAAGCTCGACTGGCGGGCGATGACGAAGAGCCAGCGGAGCCGGGACAGCTCCGTGATGATGTCCTCGGTGATTCCGTCCGAGAAGAATTCCTGCTCGGGGTCCGCGCTCATGCTCGTGAAGGGCAGGACCGCGATCGAGGGCCTGTTGGGAAGACGTGGGGCAAGGATGGATGCTGCCGCACCCGGCATGGGTACTTCGGGTCCGTCCGGAACGGGGTCGGCGTGGTCCGCGGGCTTGGCGGACATGCGCAGCGACAGCCCCGTATGCGCCTCCACGATGGCGAGCGTCTTGTCCGAGAAAAGGCCGACAAGCAGCTTGTCCACCGTGGATCGGCCGAGCTTTGTCCGGAACGCGAACTCATCGCGGGACATGTGCTCGCGAGCGATGTAGTCCCGGATAGTGCCCGTGATCCGCTTGCTGTCGTCCACCGCCGGCCGCTCCCGGATGGAGGCCATATGTTGCCCGAGAGGGCGCCGGAATGCACGTTCGGGATCAGACGGGTCTCCGCCAGCCCCCAAACCGCCAGAGGAGGCGACCGTCGCCGTGCCGTGGGGCAGTGCTCCCACCGCCTGGCGAGGGCGGCATCACCGCCAGCCGCTAGGCCGCCCCGGCCAGCAACTCGTCCGCCGCCGCACGCGCCGCCTCGGTCACCTTCTCGCCCGCCAGCATGCGCGCGATTTCCTCTCGCCGGGCCTTGGGATCCAGCGGCACCACCCGCGTCTCGGCGCGTTCGCCCCGCAGGCCCTTCGCCACCTGGAAGTGCCTGGCGCCGCGCGCGGCCACCTGGGGCGAATGCGTCACCACCAGCACCTGCAGCCGCTCGGCCACCCGCGCCAGCCTTTCGCCGACCGCCGCCGCCGTGGCGCCTCCGATACCGCTATCCACCTCGTCGAAGACCAGCGTCGGCACGGGGGATCCTCGCGCCAGTACCACCTTCAGCGCCAGCATCAGCCGCGACAGCTCGCCGCCTGAGGCGATCTTCGCCAACTGCCCCGGCTTCTGCCCGGGATTGGTGGTGACCAGGAAGGTCACCCGGTCCTGCCCGTCCGGTCCCCAGGCGCTCTCCTCGCGCGGCGCGATCTCGATATGCAGACGGGCACGGTCGAGCTTCAGGGGCGCCAGCTCCCGTGCCACCGCCTTTTCCAGCTTCTCCGAATATTCCCGCCGCGTGGTCGTCAGCGTTCCGGCCGCGGCCATATAGGCCCCGCGCGCCTCCTTCGCCGCCGCGTCCAGCGTGGCCACACGCCCCGTGCCGGCATCGAGATTCGCCAGCCGCTCGCGCAGCGCCGCCAGATGGGCCGGCAGGTCCACCACCGCCACGGCATGTTTCCGCGCCGCCGCGCGCAGGGCGAAGAGCCGCTCCTCAACATGCTCCAGCCGGCGCGGATCGGGCTGGGCGTCGCTCGCCAGCCGCTCCAGCACATTCTCCGCCTCGGCCAGCGCGTCCTGAGCCGATGCCAGGGCGGTCAGTGCCGTGGAAACCTCCTCGGAAGGCGGCGTCAGCCGCTCCAGCGCTCGCGCGGCATTCCGCAGCGCTGCCGCCGGCGCCCCGCCGCCCCGCCGGTCGCGCGGCTGCAATTCCGACAGCGCCGAGGCGATCGCCTCCGCCCGCCGCTCGCTGCCCTGCAAGCCCTGGCGCTCGGCCGCGAGGGCATCTTCCTCCCCCTCCAGCGGGGCGAGGTCCGACAGCTCCTGCACGGCGTGGCGCAACCATTCCTCGTCGCGCTGCGCGGCGGCGATGGCCTCCTGCGCCTCGCGCAGGGCACGCTCCGCGCCGCGCCAGCCGCGATAGGCCTCGGCCGCGGCGCTCCGGCGCGCTTCCAGCCCGCCGAAGGCGTCCAGCAGCCCGGCATGGGTGGCCGGATCGGCCAGCCCGACCTGGTCGTGCTGCCCCTGCACCTCCACGAGAAGGGCGCCCAGGCGGCGCAGCAGCGCCACCCCCACCGGCTCGTCATTCACGAAGGCGCGGGACCGCCCATCCGCCGTCACGATGCGGCGGAGCACGATCTGGTCCTCCGCCTCGATCCCCTGCTCGGCCAGCAGCCCATGGGCCGGGTGCCCGGCCGGGGGCTGGAACACCGCCACCACCCCCGCCTGCGCCTGCCCGGCGCGCACCATCCCGGCCTCCGCCCGCTGCCCGAGGGCAAGGCCGAGGCTGTCCAGCAGGATCGACTTACCCGCGCCGGTCTCGCCGGTCAGCACCGAAAGGCCCGGACCGAAGGCAAGGTCCAGGCGCTCGATCAGCACCACATCGCGGATGGAGAGGGAGGCGAGCACGCCTGTCCTAGAAAACCGCGTCCACGGCGCGGCGGAAGAAGCCCGGCCGATTGCCCTCGGCCCGCGGCGCGCCATCGACCAGAAGCGCGTAGCTGTCCTGGTACCAGGGATTGCCGGGGTAGTTGTGGCCGAGCACGGATGCCGTCTTGCGCGCCTCCTCGGTTAGCCCAAGGGCGAGATAGATCTCGGTCAGCCGGTGCAGCGCCTCAGGGGTGTGATTCGTCGTCTGGTAGCTCTCGACCACGGTGCGGAAGCGCCCAATGGCGGCGGCATAGAGTTTCCGCTGCTGGTAGAAGCGGCCGATATTCATCTCCTTGCCCGCCAGATGGTCGCGGGCGAGGTCGATCTTCAGCCGGGCGTCGCGGGCATAGGAGGAGTTGGGGAAGCGGTTCACCACATCCTGCAGCGCCGCCATGGCGGTTTCGGTGCCGGCCTGGTCGCGCTGCGCATCGGCGATCTGCTCGTAATAGCAGAGCGCGCGGAGGTAATAGGCGTAGGCGATATCACGATGCGCCGGGTGCAACTGGATGAAGCGGTCGAGCTGACCCAGCGCCTCGGTGTAACGGTTGCGCGAATACTCGGCATAGCCGCTCATCAGCCGGGCATTGGTGGCCCAGGTGGAATAGGGGTGGTCCCGCTCGACCGCGTCGAACATCTCGATCGCCTGGGCGTAGCGTTCGGCCCGCAGCGCCTCAAGCCCCGCGGCATAGAGGGCCTCGGGCGACATGTCGGAATAGCTCGCGCCGCGGGGGCGCAGCCCTTCCGAGTTGCCGTCCCAGAAATTCAGGCTCTCGCAACCCCCGAGGGCCAGGGGCGCGAGCAGGAGGGGAAGGATCGCGAGGCGGCGGATCGTCATGGCGGCGGCTCTATAGCACGCACCCCCGGGGGCGCGACATAGCGGCTGAGCGGACGTTACCCTTCGTGGATACGCAGGGGAGAACCGCCCCGGCCGCCGCGAGGGGGATGGCGCCGGGGCGGGGGGAGGCCCGGCGGTTCAGGCCGCCGCGGCCGCCATGGGAAGGCGCGCCGTGGCTCCGGCCCCCGCCATAACCTCTTCCTCGCCCACCCGGCGCCAGGCGCGGGGATCGGCAAAAAGGGCACGAAGCAGCCGGTTGTTCAGCGCATGGCCTGAACGATGGCCACGGAAGCGCGCCCGCAGCGGTGCCCCGGCCAGGGCCAGGTCGCCCACCGCATCCAGCAGCTTGTGGCGCACGAATTCATCCGCATGGCGCAGCCCGCCCGGATTCACCACCAGCGGCCCGTCCACTACCACCGCATTGGCAAGGGAACCGCCGCGAGCCAGCCCGACGGAGCGCAGCCGCGCGATGTCCTCGGCCATGGTGAAGGTGCGGGCATCGGCCAGCATCGCGCGGAACCCA
>DATCMG010000205.1:0-6674 GCA_036563555.1 Roseomonas sp.
CCTTCATCCTCGGCGACATGCGGGACTTCGATCTCGGCCGCCGCTTCGGCCTGATCATCATCTCCTGCAACTCACTCGCCCACCTGATCGCGACAGAGGAGGTGCGGGCCTGCTTCGCCGCCCTGCGCCGCCACCTCGCGCCCGGCGGCCTGCTCGCCTTCGACGTGGTACGGCCTGACCTGCACGCCCTGTCCCGGCGCGAGGGGGAATGGAGGCGGCTCGATCTCGGGCCGAACCCCGCCTCGGCGATCCAGGCCGAGGAGACGGCGAGCTACGACCCGATCGGCCAGATCCGCACCTCGCAATGGCGCGTCCGGCATCCCGGCCAGCCCGAGCGAACCATGGCCCCGCTCGTGCTGCGCCAGTTCTTCCCGCAGGAGATTCCGCTCCTGCTGCAGGCGGAAGGACTGGAACTCGTCGACCGCTATGGCGACTTCGCGCGGAATCCGCTCACCGCCGACAGCCTGAACCAGATCTGCCTCGCGCGCGCGGTGCCTCACCCCGGCCTGCCGCCCTCGCCTGCGTGACGAGAGGAAACGGATGGTGGCGGATGCAGGGCCAGGCACCGCCGGAGCCTTGTCGCCATGCCGGGCGGAACCGCCCGGTATGCCTATGAGACCGTCGCGCGCAAGGCGCTGCGGAGCAGGGCAGTTTAACTGACACCGCACAGGGCCTGGAACAGGCCCCGCTGCTCCTGCAATTCCGCGGCAAGCGGTGCATGGACCACCCGTGCTTCGCCATGCGGCTGAAGTTCGAACAGCCCGTTCGGGCAATAGCGATCATCGTCCCAGCCCCGATGCGACAGCACGGGATACAGGCAGATCCCTTCCATCGGAACGCCGGCCCGCATGGCGGCCCGCACCTCCGCGCCGATGTAGCGCATCCACGGCGCCCGCTCGTCACCCTCGATGCTTGTCTCGGCCATGAAGATCGGGCGGCGGTAGCGCGCATAGACATCGGCCAGAAGATTGCGAAGCGCGCGGTGCTGGGGATGGGAGGGCAGCAGCGGCTCGCGCTCGCCCCCATGCAGCCATTGATTGTTCCAGTAGTAGTTCACGCCGACGATGTCGATCATGTCGGGCCCGCCACCGAGTTCGGGAGCTTGCAGCCCCGCCAGCATGTCCCATGCGTGAAACTGGCCCTCATTGCGGCCGGCCGCATCCGCGGGATCCTGGCCGGGGCGAGGAACGATGTTGATGATCGGATCGATCGAGAGGATACGCGCCCCAGGCGCCGCCTCGCGAACCGCCCGCGTTCCGGCCAGTGCGGCGCGGACGAGTTGCATCTTCAGCTCGTCGCTGTGATCCCGGCTCGCATAGCCCGGATTCATCAGCCCGGCCTCTCCGCCAGCCCAGGAGAAGAAGGAAATCTCGTTGACCGGGCACACCATCGGGGACCGCCCCGTCTCCTCGAGATGCAGCCTGGCGAAGGCGCGCGCATAAGCGGCGAACCGGGTCACGAAGGCGGCGGAGAAGACATCCAGGTCATCGGGCCAGCCATAATGGCAAAGATCCCAGGCGACCTGCGTGCCGGTGGCCTGCGCGGCCCGGATGGCCGGCAGGGCCGATGACCAGTCGTAATGGCCCGGTGTCGTCTCCACCATGTGCCAGCGGATGCCGTCGCGCGCGGCGCGGATGCCGTGCTCGGCAAGTTGCCGGTAATCCCGGGCCGCCAGAACATCGTGCCGCGTGTCATGGAGCAGATCGAGCCTGCGGCCATCGCGGCGGCGATGGGTCGAACACTCGAAGCCCCCGAGGAAAAAGCTCTTGAAGAGGCTGGGCCTGAACGACAGGAGCGGGCTGAACCCGGCCGGGCTCGCCACCTCCGTCATGGAAGTGGGTTCCAGGAGCATGCGGGCTTCTGCGGTATTGTCTTTCATGGCGGGTGCGATCAGGCCGCGATGGCCGCTTGGCGCTTCGCGCCGATATCAAGGATCAGGCGCGCCGCCGCTTCAACGCCGCCGCCTCCCGTCACAAGGGATTCTGCGCGCGCCGACATGGCTTTGGTCTCCATCGGGTCATCCAATACGGCACGGAAGGCCTGCGCCAGCGCATCCGCGCTGACGGCCTCCGGCAGGAAACTATGGGCGGCCTTGTGGCGCCCGAGGGCCTCGGCGAGCAGCAGCGTCTCCGAGATGGGGCCTGGCACCAGAACCATCGGCGTGCGCAGGGCCGCGGCTTCGTGCATGGTGCTCGTTCCTTCGCCCATCACGATATCCGCCGCCCGGATATGCAGAAGCGCATCCGCCTGGGAGATCACGCCGCGGGGATGCACCCAGTCGGGGAAGGCCTCGATCTCAAGGACGCTCCGCAGTTCATCCTCGTCCCGTACGGCGAGAAGATGCAGCTTCAGGTCGGGATGCGAGCTGCGCCGAAGTTGCTCCGCAGCACCATAGATGCCGCGCAGGACACGGCTCGCGAATTCCCGCCCGAAGGGGAAGTTCCGCACCGCATAAAGGATTGTCGGGCTCCCCGAGACGATTCCCAGCCTTGCACGGGCCTCCATCTTGTCCGGCACACCGGCCAGGTCGAGGAACGGACCCGTCTTCACGATCTTGTCCTCGACGAGCGACATCTCCGCAGGCAGAGCGACCAGGGGCGCATAGGCCCAGATGATCGCGTCCATCTGCTTCATCATGGGCCAGTCGCCGAACAGCTCGTCGCCGACGGGCGGAATGGGGATCGAGACCCAGGCCGCGTGGGGCACGCAGGCACGGAGCGGAAGGAGGTAACGGGCCGTGTCATCCACGATCACATCGGCATCGGCGAAGCAGGCCTTCGTCACCGCATCGCGATTGGCACGCGTGACGGGGGGAAGCAGGCGGGGTTGGTAGCCCATCTGCATCGTCATCTCGATATTGAGCGGCCGTAGGCGAACCGCATCCAGGACATACTCGATCTGGACGGAGGGATCGGCTCGCTTCAGCGCCCTTGCCAAGGTGGCCGTGCGTGAGATGTGGCCGATTCCACCCTCCACGCAGGGAAGCATGATCACCTTCATGACAACGGACCCGGGCAGAACACGCTACGCTCTCGAAAGCCTCGCTCCATCAATCTCACTTTCCTTCTTCCGCCCAAGCCTCGGACGCGCAGCCCCTGGGCGATTCCCAGGATTGCCATCGCAGCTCACCAGTTTCCGGGATCTGCACCGCCGATTTGACGGGCACAATGCGACGATTATAGGGCTGACATCCGGTCCCGGGGAAGGAACCACCGCAGCGGGAGGGCGCCTGCACCAGCCTGTCCGGGACGCGCCTTAACACAGTTGAATTTTCCGATACGACGACAAAAATCTGAAACTTTCGCGTATCACCCTGAAACGATGATACTGCACTGGCGCTAAGACCCCGCCCGTGGCGGCAAGCAACGTGCAATCAGTCCGGCGGAGAGTTGTGATCGATGAGCAGCCTTGAACTGTGGGGTGGTATCGAATGCACCGTTCTGCGCGCAGGAGGCGAGTGGCGCGACCAGCTACATGATACAGGCCATCACGAGCGTGAAGCGGATCTGGATCTCGTTGCCTCCCTGGGCATCCGCAAGCTCCGTTACCCCGTACTCTGGGAACGGGTCGCGCCGGAGGATCTCTCCCGCCCCGATTGGAGCTGGCCCGATGAGCGGCTCGCACGTTTGCGCGAGCTCGGCTGCGATCCGATCGTCGGGCTGGTGCATCATGGCTCGGGCCCTGCTTATACCAGCCTGCTCGACCCGCTCTTCCCGGAGAAGCTGGCCGATTACGCCGGACAGGTGGCATCGCGGTACCCGTGGGTCCGGGACTGGACGCCGGTCAACGAGCCGCTGACCACGGCTCGCTTCTCCGGCCTTTACGGCCACTGGTATCCCCATGGCTGCGATGGGCGGAGCTTCCTCACGGCGCTGATGAATGAGTGCCGGGGCGTTGTCCTCGCCATGCGGGCGATCCGCCGCGTGCGGCCGGATGCACGCCTGATCCAGACAGAGGATCTCGGCCGCGTCTTCTCGACCCCGCCCCTCGCGGATCAGGCCGAACACGAGAACCAGCGGCGCTGGCTGAGCCTCGACCTGCTCTGCGGGCGCGTGGACAGCAGCCATCCCTGGTACGGGATCCTGCTCTCCGAAGGGATTACGAAGGACCAGCTGGACCAGATGGTGGCCGAGCCCTGCCCGCCCGACATCATCGGCATCAACCATTACGTGACGAGCGACCGTTTCCTGGATCACCGCGTGGACCTTTATCCCCCCGATACGGTGGGTGGTAACGGCGGGCACATCTATGCCGATGTCGAGGCGGTGCGGGTTCCGCTGGCGCCCCATCAACACACCGGGGCCGAGGCGCGGCTGCGCGAGGCCTGGGAGCGTTACCGGCTGCCGATCGCCGTCACCGAGGCGCATCTGGGCTGCGTCGAGCCGGAAGAATCCGTCAGGTGGCTGGTGGAGGTCTGGAACGCGGCCAATCGCCTGCGGCAGGAAGGCGCGGATCTGCACGCCGTGACCGTCTGGTCCATGTTCGGGGCGGTCGACTGGTGCTCGCTGCTCCGACGCCGGGACGGCATGTACGAACCGGGCGTTTTCGATGTGCGCCACGACCCGCCGCGCCCGACGCCCCTGGCCGAGGCGGTTCGCGCCCTTGCGACGACAGGCCGGTTCGAGCATCCGATCGCGGAACAACCGGGCTGGTGGCGACGCGAGGACCGCTTCCTGGTCGAGCCACAGGTCGCATGACCGTGCCCTGCCGTGGCTGAACGCGACGGCAGGACAGGCGAGTTGGGGCCACCCACCTCGCCCGAACCCAGCCTACCTGGAGATGGACGGCTTCCGATCCGCGATGTGGCGACCTGGCTGGTGCTGGCGCCGGCCGTCGCCCTTGTCCTGCTTGGCGTGGTCCTCATTCTCGCCCCCAAAATGGGCGCCGCCATTTTCGGCATTCCCGCCGAGGGACCGGCCCTTGGCTACCTGCCCGCGATCGGCCTCCGCGACATCGCCTTCGGAAGCTATGTGCTCGCACTCGCCGCGCTATCGGGCCGGCATGCGGTCGGCATCGTCCTCGCAGTGACGACGCTGATTCCGGCCGGGGATCTGGTTCTCATCCTCGCCGAGCGCGGCCTGTCCTCGCCGGCTCATCTCCTGCTGCACGGGGTGAGCGGGATCTATATCGGTACCGCGGCCCTCTGGGCGCTCACCGGCGCGGGAGCCGGCCGCGGAACCGCTCCAACGGGGAGCGGCCCTGTCGAGCGGCCGGCGCAAGACCCGGAAACGGCACCATGAACTATGGCTGCTTGTCACCACGGGAACGGCAATCACCGCCCCCACCCTGCCCTGCCAGGTGATGCGGAACCGGTGCGCGCTTCCGGATCTGCCGGTCCATCATTATCCGGCTCGGCAGCATCCTTCATCCGGAGATGGGCGAGGCTCAGTGACGCAGGCCGTGGATCGCCCGTGCCCTAGGCACGCCCCGCTTCCGTTGCCTCAAGACTGCGGCCCGCATCCTGGATCAGCCCCAGCATACCGGCCCAGGTCTTCTCCCAGGACATGTTGTTGAGGCGTTGATCCACCTGCGCCAGCCAGGGCCCCGCCTGGCGTGCCATAACGCGCTCAAGCGCCGAGACGGCATCATCGGCACCACGGGCGATCTCCACCAACCCTTCTTCGCCCCAGGGCCTGACCACATCGGCAATGGCCGTGGACACGACGGGCAAGCCGGCCGCGAGATATTCCGGCGTCTTGGTGGGGCTGATGAAACGGGTGGCCTCGTTCAGCGCGAAGGGCATGAAGCCCACATCCCAATGGGCGAGATGCGCGGGCAGCTCGGCATAGGAGCGCCCACCCAGCCAATGGATATTGGGGCGACGCGGCAGGTCCGCCGGATCCAGCTTCACCACCGGGCCGATCATCACGAAGGACCAGCCCGGCCGCCGCTCCGCACAGGCGGCGAGCAGTTCCAGGTCCATCCGCTCGTCCACCACGCCGAACCAGCCGATTCGCGGATGCGGCAGATTCGCCAGCTCGGGTGGCTCCGCAAGCCCGGGCGTCCTGGCCCCCGCGAAATGTCGCGCATCGACCGAGGATGGGAAGCAGTGGACGTCCGGATGCAGGCCCTGCTTCGCCTGATGCAGCGAAAACCCGCCGGTGAAGACGAGATCGGCACGGCGCAGCAGCCGGCGTTCCTCCAGCAGCAATTGCGGCGAGGCACCGCGGAACGCCGACAATTCGTCCATGCAGTCATAGATGGTCACGCGTGCCGACAGATGCCCCGCGAAGGACTGGGCGAGCGGCGTGTAGTACCAGATCACGTCAGGCTGTCCGGCCTCGGCGAGCAGCGCGTCCAGCAAGGGCCGTTGCATGCGCTCCACGCTGCCTGGCACGCCATCCCAGAACGGCAGGACGGGCGACACCACCTCGACGCCCGGGAACACCTCGCGGCGGTCCAGCCGCGGCAGGTCCGGGGCGGGCGGCAGGAAACGCGGTTCCTCGAAATAGATGACGCGCCAGTTCCGCGCGGCGCGGGTCAGCAGGTGCTGCGGTCGTTGCAGGACGAGGTCCCAGTGCAAATGCGACAAGCAGAGGAGAATGGGGCGGCCGGCATCGGCATGAATGAGTCTGGTCACTTGAGACCAGTGGCCAGTGCAGAGACATGGCGCATTAATGTTTGTTATTTCAGCTACTCACCCACCAAGATGTGTTTACCCCGCTGCCGACAGC
>DATCMG010000206.1:0-5602 GCA_036563555.1 Roseomonas sp.
GCCGACGGTCCCGCTCTCCCGCCATATCTTCAGGGCACCCACCCGCTTCTACAAGACGGGCGTGGTCTTCATGGCCTGGCTGAGCGGCCACCAGGACCATTTCGTCATGGTGGGCGGCCAGCAATCCACACGCTCCATCCAGCATTTTTCCGAGTTGTTCCGCCTCGCCGACAAGGCCGGGCTGCTCTCCGACCCCGAGCAGGCCGCAACGCGGATGAAGTCGCTCCTCGCGCTGCACGGGGTGTCCTGATGGGTGCGCCCGGCCCCCTCAGCCTCAACACCGTCACGGTGAAGGAGCGCTGGGGGCTGAAGGAGTGCATCGAGGGATGCGCGCGCCACGGCATCCCCGGCATCTCTCCCTGGCGCGACGTGCTGCAGGCCATGGGGGTGGAACAGGCCGCGCGCGCGATCCGCGATGCGGGCCTCTCCGTCTCCGGCCTCTGCCGCGGCGGCATGTTCCCGGCGAGTGATGCCGCCGGCCGCGCCGCCGCGATCGAGGACAACCGCCGCGCCATCGCGGAAGCGCATGCAATCGGTGCGGCCTGCCTCGTCATGGTCTGCGGTGGGCTGCCGCCTGGATCGAAGGATCTCGACGGTGCCCGCGCCATGGTGCGGGACGGTCTGCACGCCATCATGGAGGAGGCCCGCGCCGCTGGCGTGACCATCGCGCTGGAGCCGCTGCATCCCATGACCTGCGCCGACCGCAGCGTGCTCTCCACGCTCGGCCAGGCGCTGGATCTCTGCGATGAGCTGGGCGCCGGCAGCGGCGTCGCGCTGGATGTCTACCATGTCTGGTGGGATCCGGCGCTGCGCGCGCAGATCGCCCGCGCGGGATCGCGCATCGCGGCCTTTCATGTCTGCGACTGGCTGGTGCCCACCACCGATACGGTCTTCGACCGCGGCCTTCCAGGGGAGGGGGTGATCGACATCCCGGCCATCCGCGCCATGGTCGAGGCCGGCGGCTATCGCGGCCACACGGAGGTCGAGATCCTCTCCCGCCGCTGGTGGGCCGCCGATCCGGACGAGGTGCTGAAGGAAATCGGGCGGAGACACGCCACGGCCTGCTAGCGCGATGATAAACAACACGGAGGAAGCACAGGAATGAACATCAGCCGACGCCATCTTCTCGGCAGCGCCGCCGCGCTGGCCGCAACGCCAGCCGCCATGCCCGCGCGGGCGCAGGACTGGGCCCCGACCCGCCCCATCCGCTTCGTCGTTCCCTTCGCCGCCGGTGGCGCCACGGATGTGGTGGCGCGCGTTCTGGCGGAACGGATGGGCGAGCGCCTGGGCCAGCCGGTGGTGGTGGAGAACCGCGCCGGATCGGGCGGCAATATCGGTGTCGAGAATGTGGTGCGCGCGCCGGCCGATGGCACCGTGATCCTGATGGGCACCACCGGCACCCTCACCATCAACCAGCATCTCTACCCGAACATGGGCTTCGACCCGGCGAAGGACCTCGCGCCCATCGGCATGGCCTTCGCCACCGACCATGTGCTGATCGTCGGCCCCAACGTGCCCGCCCGCACCGCGCAGGAATTCCTGGCATGGCTGCGCGCCAACCCGGGGAAGGCGAGCTTCGGCTCGGCCGGCTCCGGTTCCTCCACCCATATGGTGGCGGAGCTGTTCCGCTCGGCCGCCAAGGTGGAGGTCACCCACGTCCCCTACCGTGGCAGCGCGCCCGCGCTGAACGACACGATCGCGGGCAATGTGCAGTTCATGCTCGACCAGCTTCCCTCCGCTATCGGACAGATCCAGGGCGGCCGCGTGCGCGCGCTGGCCACCACCGGCCCGCGCCGCACCTCCCAGTTGCCGGATGTGCCGACCATGAAGGAAATCGGCTTGCCAAATGCCGAGGCCACCTCCTGGGGTGCCGTCATGGCACCGCAGGGCACCCCGGCCCCGGCGATCACGCGGATGAACGCGGTGCTGCGCGAGGCCCTGGCCGATCCGAAGATCCAGGAGCGGCTGACGGCAGCCGGGGCGGACGCCGTCTCCTCCACGCCGGAGGAGTTGCAGCGCAAGATGGCCCAGGAGGTCGAGACCTGGGGCCGGGTGGTGCGTGAGGCGCGGATCACGGTGAACTGAGGGCGGGGCGGCGCCCACTACAGGCGCCGCCAATCCGCCGGATGCGCCTCCAGGCAACTCTGAATCGGCCGGCGGCGCGCATCGGTCTGGCGGTGCAGCGCAAAAAAGTTAAGCTCCCCATGCATCCAGCGCCCGTCTGTGGCGTAGCGCCAGGGAGGACCACTGTTCCGACGTGATGCACGCCTCACGGCGGGTGGCACCGGGCCCTCGTGGATCGACCGGACGGATGAGAGGGATATCGCATGACCGACAATGATGGCGTGGTCGGGGAGATCCAGCTCGAGATGCAGGATGCCGCGCGGCACCTGACCAACCTGGCGCGGGCCGCGGCCTATCTCGGCAAGCCCGAACTCTCCGGCATGCTCCGCTGCGTGGCCGAGTTGCTGGAGGAGCAGACGAATCTCGAGCCGTGGAATGCCGCGCCGCCCCCCTCCGCCAAGCCTGCCCGTTCCCGCCGGGCGGCGCGGCCGAAGGGGTTGTCCGGGGGTGAGGCCACTCAGCGCGCATAGCCCGGGGCCTCGCGCCGGACGGCATCCTCCCGGCCCGCCCGGGTCACCTTCCAGAGCGGGTTGTCCACCCCGAGGCGCTGGCCGCCATCCCGCTGGACCGGCCGGATCACCGCCGTGCCGCTGCCACGCGAATCCGCGCCGAACAGGCCGAGTGGCAGGCGCACATAGATGCCCTTGTCGAAGGATCCCTCGCCGAAGCGGGAGAAGGGCACATTGGTGAAGGTGGCGAAGCCGCCCACCTCGATGCCGCTGTCGAAGCGCCGCCCCATCTCGATCGTGGCGCCCCAGTCGCCCGCCAGATACCGCCCCGCGCGCAGGATGCCATAGAGGTTCCAAACGGGCAGGTCGGCATAGAGCGACACATGCCCGGTGGCCACGCCGTAGTTGCGGAATCCGAACAGCCCATCCGTCGCGCGCTGCTGCACGAGGTTCAGGTCCAGCCCCAGCGCGAAGCCGCGATCCACGGGCCGCCAGAGCACCTCCGAGGACACGCCGCCGAACATCGGCTCCAGCAGCCCCGCCGTGGCGCGGGCGAAGACATCCGGCGCCAGGTTCCACACGCGCTCCCCATACAGGCCGGGGATGGAGGTCTTCCCATCCCGCGCATAGAGCGCGTAGTCGCTGCGCACCCGCGGCAACTGGCTGTCCGAAGGCAGGCCGCGATCCAGGTTGCCGAAAACCGCCTGCTGTACCGAGCCGGCAGCGCTGAAGCCCTCGCCGAACTCTGCCCGCAGCCCCGCCGCCACGGCACTCTGGTAACGCAGCGTGCGGGAAGGATCGCCGAGCTGAAGATTCAGCCGGGGCTCCAGAACCCAGTCCCAATGTGGGCCGGGCTCGGTGACGGCATCCGGCCAGGGCGCGCCCGTGGCCGGCAACAGCGTCGTGGCGGCCCAGGCCTCCTCCGCGCTGCCCCAGGGGCTGGCGGCCGCTTCCAGTGCCGGGCGCGGCACCATCATCGCGCCCATCTCAGCCCCGGCCTGCCACCAGGACAGGCGGAGCGCCTCCACCTCCGGCGGCAGGATGCCGTTCACCGCCCGCAGCACGCGGGAAGCGACCTGCGGCAAGGTGCGGAACGAACCCTCCGACACCGCGATGCGCGCTTCCGTGCCACGCTCCTCATAGGCGAGGGGACGGAATCCGGCCTCGCGCAGCGCCGCGAAGACCGCCGCTGCGCGGTTGTCGGGATCCCCGGCGGAACGGCGCGCGGGCATGGGCGGCGCGGGGCGCAGCGGCGGGGCAGCGGGCGGGCTCGCCGGGTCCATGCGGAGGGAAAGGCGCAGCAGCAGATCCGTGCCGTGCACGAAGCCCAGCCCGGCATCCACATGCTCGCCCGACCATTGCAGGCCGAAATTGACCGGGCTGCGCGCCGCACCCCGGAGCGGGCCGCGCCGCACGGGGTAGCCGCCGCGTTCATCGCGCAGCGCATCGCCCGACCACTCGATCTTGGCGCGCAGGCCCTCCACCTCACCCCAGGGCGTGCCGAGGCGCGGCAGGCTGTATTCGGCGCCCCCGAAGGGGGCCACCTCCTCCCCCCGGAAAAAGTCCAGCCGCAGCGTGCCGCCCCGCCCGACATCGCGCGGGCGGGTGCGGAAGCCCTCCGCGAACTCCGTCAGTGGGTTGACGAGGTCGCCCCGCGTGCCCAGCCGCCCGAAGCCCACTCCCAGCGACAGGTCCAGCGGCCCCCAGCGGCGGGAGGCCACCAGATATTCCCCGCCATAGATGCCGGTCCCGATCACATCCTGCAGCCCGACGGCCAAAGCGGGGTTCCACGGCCCCTCCTCCAGTAACCTCAGCTTCACATCGAAGGATCGATCCGTGGTGCTTCCCTGGCCGGTAGTGGCGTCCAGGCGCTCGCTCAGGCGGAAGGTGGTCTCCAGGAAGGGAAGGGACTGGAAGTTCACGAACCAGAAGCGGCGCTGGTGCCGGAAGGAGCCTCCAGCCTCCAGCGTCCCGTCTTCGCGGAAGCGGGCGTTCCGGGTCTCCATCAAGCCGGTGCCCCCGAAATTGCCACCCGTAGCCGGCACTTCCTCGGCACGGGCAGGGGCGGCGAGCAGGAGGAGCAGGACGAACCGGGCGAGCCGGGCGGCACGCAACATGGAAAGTGGAACTATTCTCGCGTTTTCGTGAGATCATTGGACATGCAAGGAACGCGAAGGCAAGGCGAAACCTGCCACGCAGCAAAGCCCCTGCGGGATGGACACCCGCAGGACACGCTTTCAGGATCGCGGCCCATGACCTTCTCCCTCCTCGGCCGATGCTCGCGCACGGGCCAGATCGGCGCGGCCGGCGCCACCTCCGACATCGGGGTGGGCGCACGCATCCAGCACATCGCGGCCGGTGTGGGGGCCGTGCTCACCCAGCACCGCACCGATCCGCGTCTCGGCCCGCGCGGCGTCGCCCTGCTGCGCAGCGGCTGTTCGGCCGGGGAGACGGTGGCGGCTCTCGTCGCCTCCACGCCCCACCAGGATTGGCGCCAACTCGCGGCGCTGGACGCCCAGGGGCGCACCGCCCATCACCACGGCGCGCGCGTGAAGCCCGGGCGCAACGACGCCCATGGCCGGGATTGCGTGGCCATCGGCAACATCCTCTCGAGCGACGCCGTGCCCGCCGCGATGGTCCGGGCCTTCGAGGCTGATCCCGAGGCGCCGCTAGGCGACCGCCTGCTGGCCGCGCTGGCAGCCGGAGAGGCGGCGGGGGGCGAGCACGGCCCGGTCATCTCTGCCGTGCTGGAGATCCACGGCACCCACGACTTCCCGCTCGCCGACCTGCGCGTGGACCGCGCGGCGGACCCGATCGGGGAACTGGCCGGGTTGTGGCGCGACTACGCCCCCAAAATTGAAGAGTTCATCCTTCGGGCCACAGACCCGGACCGCGCGCGGGGCGGCGCCTCAGGCTCGGTCGCGCCCCTGGGGGGCGCCGCATGAAGCGCCGCGAGCTTGCCACCGGGTTGGGCGCCGCCACCCTCGCCTCCGGAGCCGCCATGGCCCAGACAACCTCTCCGCCTTCCT
>DATCMG010000213.1:0-3840 GCA_036563555.1 Roseomonas sp.
GGGAAGGAGACCGGCCGAGCCCTCCTCCTCGAAGGCACGGTCGAGCAGCCGCGCGCGCTGGGCCAGCCCGCCATCCGGCAGGCTGGAGAAGGAACCGAGCAGAGCCCTCCATTGCGGGCGGATCCGGCCATGGCCGTCCACCATCTCGTCGAGTGGCGCCGTGCTCACGCGACTTCCAGCGTCAGCGATGTGGAGAAGGTGACGCCACAGAGGTCATGCGTGCCGCTGACCGGAGCGGCGAGGCGTGGGTCTGATGCCGCGGAGAGTGGCAAATGGAACTCGGCCGCGAGCAGTCCCGAGGTCGGGTCGAAGCCGACCCAGCCTGCGCCGGGCAGAAAGGCTTCCGCCCAGGCATGCAGCTCGGCCGTGTTCTCGTCGGTGTCGAGCAGGTAGCCGGAGCAGAAGCGGGCCGCGATGCCCATGGCGCGGAAGGCCTGGACCAGCAGCCAGCCCGTGTCACGGCAGGAGCCTTCGCCGCGCGAGACCACCTCCTCGGCCTCCCACACGCCGGGCTCGTCGCGGCGGATATAGGCGATCTCGTCCGCCACGCGGCGGGCCAGGCCGAGCAGGGTGGGGATCGTATCCGTCCCGCCTTCTCGCCGCGCGGGCAGCAGGGCGGCGAGGCCCGGGCCCGGAGGGCCGGCGCGCAGGTTCGGGGCCAGCTCCGCGGCCAGGAGGGGATCATAGGAGAAGGGCCAGCGATCCGCCCCATCCTCCAGCACGAAGGCGAAGGGATTCACCGGGACCAGCTCCGCCTCCAGCACGGCGGTGATCGTGAAATGCTCCACCCTGCCGTTGAAGACCGCCCGCGTCTCCGGGTTTCCCTGCGGGTCGCGGCGGTGGAACAGGCTGTGATTGTCCGGCTCCACCGTCAGCGCGTGGTGCCGGATGCGCTGGGGCGCGTGAGGCGCCGGCGAGAGCCGGATCGTCTGCGGCCCCATGAGCACCGGCCGGTCATATCGGTAGGCGGTGACATGGGTGAGGGTGACGGCACGGTCCATGCGGGGCGTTTCGGGCCTCTCCGGGCGGGTGCGGGGCTGGGCGATGGGGCGGTTCAGCATAACGGCCGGGGCGCCCCGGGATAGCCCGATCGGATCGCGGCGGCGTGACCGGACCCTGGCGCGGCGCCGGCCGGTCGTGCCATCAACGCGCCGGAACGCGCATCGGCGCGGGCATGGGGCCCGCGCGCGGAACCGGCATTGAGGCACGAGGACTTCCCATGGGCACCAAATACCGCATCAGCAGGCGCACGCTCCTGGCGGGCGGCACCGCCTTTTCCCTCGTCCCGGTGGCGGGAGCGCGCGTCTCGGCGCAGGTGCTGGACAAGGTCACCTTCCAGACGGACTGGCGCGCCCAGGCCGAGCATGGCGGCTACTACCAGGCCGTGGCCGCCGGAATCTATCGCCGCTACGGCATCGATTGCGACCTGCGCCAGGGTGGGCCGCAGCAGAACCCGGCGCAGATGCTGGTCGGCGGGCGGGCCGACCTGATCATGTCCAACCCCTTCCAGGCGCTGAACTACGCGCGGGACGCCATGCCCTTCCTCTGCATCGGCGCGATCTTCCAGAAGGACCCCGTGATCCTCATGACGCATGAGGAGGCCGGCATCGACAGCTTTGAGAAGATGCGCGGGCGCCCGATCTCGATCAGCGCCGCGGGCCGCGTGACGCACTGGCCCTTCCTCCGCAGCCGCTTCGGCTTCGACGATTCGCAGATCCGCCCGAAGAGCGTGAGCCTGCAGCCCTTCATGGTGGACAGGAACGCCATCTATCAGGGCTTCGTCTCGTCCGAGCCCTTCTCGGCCATCCAGGCCGGGGCGAAGCCGCATGTCCACCTGCTCGCCGATGCGGGATACGAGGCCTACAACACCACGATCGACGTCTCGGCACGCCTGGTGGCGGAGAAGCGCGACGTCGTGCAGCGCTTCATCGACGCCACGGTGGAGGGCTGGACCGAGTATATGAAGGGCCAGGACATCGCGGCCGCCAACGCCCTGATCAAGCGGCACAACCCCGAGATGCCGGACGACCTGATGGCCTATGGGCTGCGCGCCATGAACGAGCGCGGCATCGTGCGGTCCAACGAGGCACTGACGCTGGGCATCGGTGCGATGACCCATGAGCGGTGGGATCGCTTCTACACCATCATGCGGGAGACCGGCGTCTATCCCGCCGGGCTCGACATCCGGCGTGGCTACTCGCTGGATTTCGTGAACCGGAAGGTGGGCGTGGGCTGAATCCGCGCCGGAGGCGCGGGTAGCCGGTCCGTTCTACCAGGGCAGATCCACCCAGGAGAGGTGGCCGCCTTTGCCGGCGCCCGTGTCCATGAAAACGGCCGCGCCGCCCCCGGCACCCACCTGCATGTAGGGCCGGCCGTTGGCACTGCGGACTTCATGGCCGCAATAGACGGTGAAGCCCTGGGGGATGCGGTCGACCCAGTCATGCAGGCGCTCGGGAAAGCCGTCCTCGCGCATGCGGCTCGTCACATGGCCGAACAGCGCGCGCGGCACCAGCCCCTCGGGCTTGCGGGCGCCGGCATCGGGTGGCGGGGCGGCGTGCAGCATGCGTGGGTGGAACCCGCCATGAACAAAGATCCGCTGGTCGATCCGGAGCCAGGCGGGGGCGCGTGCGATCTCCTCCACGGCCCGGCGGCGCAGGGCTTCGCTGTCCTTCGCGGCCTCGATCTGCTCAAGCGTCCGGCCCAGCCCGTTCGGCTCGATTCGAAGGGGCGCCCCTTCCAGCGCGCGACGCAGCTTGTGGTCGTGATTGCCCAGAACGAAGAGCCCGCGCCCCTCGGCGCGCAAGGCAAAGGCGCGGCGCAGGACGCCGGGCGCATCCGAGCCGCCATCCGTCAGGTCGCCAAGCTGGATGAGGAAGAGGCGCTCCGCCGCCGCGCCCTCGACGGCCGCATGGAAGGCGGCCGCGTCGCCATGGACATCGCCCACGACGCGGATTCCCTCGAAGCGGCCGCGCAGGTCCCTCAAGCCTCGGCCTCCTCCGGGATCTCTCCGCGGGAGGTCGCGCGCAGCGCGGCCAGGGCGCGGGCGCGGCCCGCGGCATGCTCCACCACGGGGCGGGGGTAGGCCTCCCCGGTCAGCCCGGCGGCGCTGCGGATGGCCTCCGGCGCGTCCCAGGGGCGATGGATGAAGCGGGAAGGCATCCTCGCCAGTTCAGGCACCCAGCGGCGGACATAGGCGCCCTCGGGGTCGAACTTCTCGCCCTGGAGGATTGGATTGAAGACGCGGAAATAAGGCGAGGAATCCGTGCCGCTGCCCGCGATCCACTGCCAGGAGGCTGCGTTATTCGCGGGATCCGCATCCACCAGCGTGTCCATGAACCATGCGAAGCCATCCTGCCAGGGCTGCAGCAGATGCTTCACCAGCACGGAGGATGCAATCATCCTGACACGGTTGTGCATCCACCCGATCCGCCAGAGCTGGCGCATCCCCGCATCCACGATCGGATAGCCGGTGCGCCCGTGCCGCCAGGCGCGAAGCAAGTTCCGGTCCCGGGCAAAAGGAAAGCGGGCGAAGGGCGCGCGCAGCGCCGTATGCGGCATTTCCGGCCGGTGCCAGAGGAGGTGATGGGAGAACTCCCGCCAGAGGATCTCCCTGAGGAATGGCAAGGCCTCCTCGCCGCCGCCTTCCCGTGCCGCGTGCCAGACCTGGCGCGGTGACACTTCGCCCCAGCGCAGATGGGGGGAAAGACCGGATGAGCCCTCGATGGCCGGATCGTTGCGGCGGTTCGGGTAGTCGGGCAGGCCGGTGGCGGCGAAGCGTGAAAGGCGTTCCCGCGCCCCTGCCTCGCCCGGCTTCCATGCGTCGCCGAACCCAGCGGCCCA
>DATCMG010000215.1:0-5306 GCA_036563555.1 Roseomonas sp.
CCTTCAGGGCGGGCGGGCGGGTTGGCGCCGCCGGCTGTCCTGGCTGGCGCTGGCGGTCCTGGCGGGGCCGCTGGTCCTGATCCTCGTCTTTCGCGTCCTGCCGCCACCCGTGACGCCGCTGATGCTGATCCGCGCCGCCCAGGGGGAGGGGCTGCGGAAGGATTGGATGCCCCTCGACTCCATCGCCCCGGTGCTGGCCCAGGCGGTGATCGCCGGGGAGGACAACCTGTTCTGCCGGCAGCCGCTGGGCTTCGATTTCGGTGCCTTGCGCGGAGAAGCCGAGGCATGGCTGGAGGGTGAGCGGCCGCGCGGCGCCAGCACCATCACCATGCAGACGGCGAAGAACCTGCTGCTCTGGCCCGGCCGCGACCCGGTGCGGAAGGTGATCGAGGCCTGGCTGACGCCTCAGGTCGCCATTCTCTGGCCGAAACGGAGGGTGATGGAAGTCTATCTGAACATCGTGGAGTTCGGCCCCGGCATCTATGGCGCCGAGGCGGCGGCGCGGGCCTTCTTCAACAAGCCGGCAGCGGAGCTGACCCGGCGGGAGGCGGCACGGTTGGCCGCGGTGCTGCCGAGCCCGCTGAGCTGGTCGGCGGCACGGCCGTCCGACTATGTTCTGCGTCGCGCGGGAATCATCGAGCGGCGGATCGGGCAGCTCGGGCCGCTGCTGGATTGCGTGGGTTAGTGCAGGGGAGGTTGGCGGCATCCCGAATTCGTCGGACGGTGCCGCCCCGAGTCGCGAGGACATCCGATGAGCCACTTATTCCAACCCCTGCGCCTGGGCGGGCTGGAGCTTCCCAACCGCATCACCATCGCGCCGATGTGCCAGTACTCGGCCGAGGATGGGCGGGCCACCGACTGGCACATGATCCATCTCGGCCATCTCGCCCTGTCCGGAGCGGGGCTGATGATCCTGGAGGCGACGGCAGTTTCGCCCGAGGGGCGGATCTCCCCCGGCGATCTCGGCCTGTACTCCGACGAGAACGAGGAGGCGCTCGCGCGGGTGCTGCGCGCCGTCCGGGCACATTCGCCGATGCCGATTGCCGTGCAGCTCGGCCATGCCGGTCGCAAGGCGTCCAGCCGTGCTCCCTGGGAGGGTGGCAAGCAGATCCGCCAGGATGAGCCAGGCGGCTGGAAGACCGAGGCGCCCTCCGCCGTGCCGCATTCCGAGGGGGAGGATGCCCCCGTCGCGCTGGACCGCGCGGGGCTCGACCGGGTGCGCGAGGATTTCGTCATGGCCGCCCGGCGCGCGGCGCGGCTGGGGCTGGACGGGATCGAGCTCCACGGTGCGCATGGATACCTGCTGCACCAGTTCCTCTCCCCGATCGCGAACCACCGGACCGATGAGTATGGCGGCAGCCTTGAGAACAGGATGCGCTTTCCGCTGGAGGTGTTCGACGCCGTGCGCGCCGCCTTCCCGGCGGAGCGGCCGGTCTGGATGCGCATCTCGGCGACGGACTGGGTGCCGGATGGCTGGAACATCGAGGGCACGGTCGCGCTGTCCCTCGCGCTGAAGGAGCGGGGCTGCGCGGCGATCCATGTCACCACCGGCGGCGTTT
The DNA here is from genome assembly GCA_036563555.1 of Roseomonas sp. Classification (GTDB taxonomy): domain Bacteria; phylum Pseudomonadota; class Alphaproteobacteria; order Acetobacterales; family Acetobacteraceae; genus Roseomonas. The sequence continues at coordinate 1,560 of DATCMG010000215.1, forward strand.
CGCCCCTGCAGGCCATCAAGCTCGGGCCGGGATACCAGGTGCCCTACGCCCAGCGCGTGAAGGCCGAGGTCGGGCTGCCGACCATCGCGGTCGGGTTGATCACCGAGCCCGAGCAGGCGGAGGCGATCATTGCCAATGGCGAGGCCGATGCCGTCTCGCTCGCCCGCGCCATGCTCTACGATCCGCGCTGGCCCTGGCACGCGGCCGCCAAGCTCGGGGCGCGGGTGAACGCGCCGAAGCAGTACTGGCGGTCCCAGCCACGCGAGCTCCAGGAGCTTTTCGAGAATCCCTCCCACGGCCAGCGCTGAGGGGAGGCCACCGACGCCGGGAGGATCAGAGCGTCGGGCGGCGCTGGAAGCCCGGCTCTCCCGGCGGTTCGGCGAAGTTCTCCTCGATTCGGTCCACCCAGGCGGCGGGCGGGCCACGCCGGGCTGCCAGCAGCACGGCCCCGACCGCAGCTTCCTCCCCGGCCAGCAACGCCTCCACCGAGCCGTCAGCCCGGTTCCGGACCCAACCGGTGAGCCCTGCGGCCGTCGCCTGCCGCACCAGCCAGTCGCGGTAACCGACGCCTTGGACACGGCCCTGGATGCGGAGAAGGCGGGCCTTCAACGCGACAGTTCCAGCAGCCGCGCCGCCAGGGCGATGTCTGCGGCAATGCGGGCCCGGCGGGCAACAGCCTCCGCATCCGCGCCCCAGAAGGATTCCTGGTAGGTCTCGTCCAGGGTCGCGAGGCGGTGGGCCTCCTCGGCATCGATGCGGCCGGCGGAAAGCGCCAGGCCGAGCACGAGGCTGCCCATGGCCGGCACCGCGATGCCGAGCGCGGAGAGGCCGAAGGGCGAATGGGCCGAAACCGCTGCGTGCAGGGCGCGAAGCGAATCCGGCGGCTGGGCCACATGGGTGATCCCCGCCGTGACATGCAGCGGCGCGTCATGCTGCAGGGCGGCCCAGTCGAGGAGAGGTTGCCAGTTCTCCGCCTGCAGGGCGGCCAGGCGGCGATCCTCGGCGCGGTAGCAGAGCAGGTCGCTCTCTCCGTACTCGGCGATGGCGGCCGCGCTGGGGGCGGGGTCCGGCGCGATACGGTCCACGGCGGTGCCAACGAGGCGGGTGAGGGGAACCTCCTCCATCGTCATCTCATTGCCCTTGGCGCCACCGGCGGCATGCCATTCGGCCGCGACCGCATCGGCCAGGGGACGGCTGGGCAGGTGAAGGGTGGTGCCGCCCGGCAGGCGCAGCGGGCGGCCATCAAGGGCGATGCCCCAGCCGGATTCGACCGGCTGGACGGCGGCTTGTTCCCAGAATCGCTTCATGGCGGGGAATTGGGGTGTGGGGGGGCGCCGTGGCAAGCTTCGGCCCATGAGATCGGCGATGGTTTATGGGGCCGCGGCGCTGGCCGAGATCGGAGGGTGCTTCGCCTTCTGGGGATGGCGGCGGCTGGAGTGGCCGGGCTGGGTCCTGGCGCCGGGAATGGTTTCGCTGGCGCTGTTCGCCTGGCTGCTGACGCTGGTGGAGGCATCGGCAGCGGGGCGGGCCTATGCGGCTTATGGCGGGGTCTACATCGCAGCCTCGCTCGCCTGGCTCTGGGTGGTGGAGCGGCGGGTGCCGGATGGGTGGGACCTGGGTGGGGCAGGGCTGTGCCTGGCTGGGGCCGGGCTGATCCTGTGGGGTGGCGGAGCGGCGCGGTGATGGCGGGGAGCCCGTCGCCGATGGATGCCGGCACCGCAGGCGTGCAACACGGATGACGGCACGCCGGAAGGCTTCAGGACAGGGCCCGTAAAGCGTCCCGGAGCGCCTCGGCGTCCGAAAGCAGCGACTCGGCCGCGCGATGCGTCCGTTCCCAGATCGGAATCGCCTGCAACAGCACCGCCTGCCCCGCTTCCGTCAGCCGCAGCAGCCGTCCCCGCCTGTCCGCGGGATCGGGCGTCACCTCGACAAGGCCGCGCCGCTCCAGCGGCTTCAGCATGGCGGTCAGGGTCGTGCGGTCCATCGCGAGCAGCGCGGCGACCGGTCCCATTGAGGGCGGCACCGGACGGTTTAGCGACATCAGCAGCGAAAACTGGCCGTTGGTCAGCCCGGCCGGACGCAGCGCCTCGTCAAAGCGCCGGGCCAGCGAACGTGCCGCGCGTTGCGCATGCAGGCACAGGCACGCGTCGCGAACCATTGCGGCGGTTTCGAATGGGACGGCAGCCTTTGACATCCGGCATATATGTTGATATCAACTTTTCTCGTCAAGGGAGGCGGATGCGTGAAAGTCCGCCCTGGGGGAGGCACCATGAAAATCAGCGCGTATCTGTTCTTCAACGGAAACTGCGAGGAAGCGTTCACCCGCTATCAGCAGATCCTGGGTGGCCGCATCATCGGGATGCTGCGGGCACGCGGCACGCCAGCCGAGGCGCAGATGCCGCCCGATTGGCAGGACAAGATCATGCATGCCTGCCTCGACCTCGGGGGAGTGCAGCTCATGGCCTCCGACGCGCCGCCCGGCTGCTCCGGGTCGCCCCAGGGCTTCGCCGTTCAGCTCGCGCCCGAAACGGCCGAAGAGGCAGAGCGCATCTTCGCGGCACTGGCCGAAGGCGGCACCGTGCGCATGCCGCTGGAACGCACCTTCTGGGCGGAGCGCTTCGGCATGCTGGTCGATCGGTTCGGCGTGCCCTGGATGATCAACTACGCCCCGCCGGCCGCCGACGGCGCCGATATGTGCATGGCCCAGGCCGAGACGGCGTCGTAACCGGCCCCGGTGCTGGCGAAGCCCGTTCCGGCGGGCTTCGCCAGCAGCGCTTCAGTTCAACTCGTTCTTGAAGAACCGCCCGTCCCGCATGATGGCCAGCATCGCGGCACCCTGGTTCTGCAGGCAGGCGAGGTCCTTCAGCGGGTTGCCGTCCACTACCAGCAGGTCCGCCTTCGCGCCGGGGGCGAGGATTCCGATCTCGCCCTCCATCATGCAGAGCTTCGCGGCCAGGGTGGTGGCGGATTCCAGGATCTCGTGCACCGGAAGCACGCGGGCGCGGATCTCGAACTCCATGGACTGGTATTTGTGCAGCCCGCCCAGCAGGTCGGAGCCGAAGGCCATGGGCAGGCCGGCGCGGCGCATGATGTCGAGGGATTCGAGGCCCGCCGTCCGCACCGTCTCGATCTTCGCAACCGATTCCGGGCCGAGGCCGAGCGCCTTGCCCTCCAGGGCCAGCCCCTCATAGGCCACGAGGGTGGGGCAGGCGACGGCGCCGGCCTTGACCGCCATTTCCGCCGTCTCGGGCTGGATCAGGTTGCAATGTTCGAGCGAGTGGACGCCGCATTCCACCGCGCGGCGGATCGCCTGGTCGGTGTAGAGATGGGCGGCCACATAGGTGCCGGCATTCTCCGCCTCCTCCACCGCCGCGCGGATTTCGTCGCGCGAGAAGCCGAGGGCGTGGATCGGATCATTCGGCGAGGCAACGCCGCCATTCGCCATGATCTTGATGAAGCGCGCGCCGGACTTGATCTCCTCGCGCGCGGCGCGGCGCACGGCATCCACGCCGTCGCAAATGCGGCCGAGCGAGCCGACGCGGTTGGCGAAAACGCCCTCGCGGTCGTCGGAACGGGGACGGAAGTCGGAATGCCCGCCGGTCTGGCCGAGCGCCTTGCCGCAGGGGATCACGCGCGGGCCGTCGAGCAGCCCCTCATCCACCGCGATGGCGATGCCGGGCTCCGCGCCACCCAGGTCGCGCACGGTGGTGAAGCCTCGCATCAGCATGCCGTTCATGACCTTCGCCG
>DATCMG010000249.1:0-1846 GCA_036563555.1 Roseomonas sp.
GGTCCAGCGCGCCCGTCCGCAGCACGGGAGGCTGAAGCCCGGCCTCAATGCGCGCGATCTGGTGCGCGAAGGCGGCCACCACGAAACCGTCGGTCTGGCCGGCGCCGGTATGGGTGAAGGGGCGAAGCCGGATGGCGCGCAGCCCGCGCAGGGCCATCTCGCCCACGGCAAGATCCGCCGCTGCCTTGCTGGCCGCATAGGGGTTGGCCGGGGCGGGCGCCATCTCCTCCGAAACCGGCGTACCGGCCCGGAAGGCAAGGCCATAGACCTCGCCGGAGGAGGCCATGAGGAAGGGGGCGGCCGGCGCGATCCGGAGCACCGCCTCGCCCAGGCCCACCGTGCCCATCAAATTGGTGCGCCATGCAGCCAGAGGGTCGCGGAAGGAGGCGCCGACATCGGGGCGGGCGGCGAGGTGCAGCACAGCATCCGGCCGCGCGGCGGCCAGGGTATCCGGCAGGGAGGATACTTCGTCGAGATCAAGCGCCAGGGCTTCATCGGCACCAGGAACCGGGCCCTCATCGGCCCGGCGGGTGGCGCCAATCAGCACGGCATCCGGGAAGGCGGCGCGCAGCACGGGCAGCAGGTGGCGGCCGACGAAACCGCCGGCCCCCGTCAGCAGGATACGCGCCGGCGGCACTGCCCGGCCTAGCGCTGCTGGCGCGCGCGGTGACGGGCGAGGTCGGCCTCGACCATCTCCTTGATCATATCCTCAAGACTCGTCTCCGCCGACCAGCCGAGCTTCTCGCGCGCCTTCGTGGCATCGCCGAGCAGCACGTCCACCTCGGCCGGGCGCATGAAGGCCGGATCGACCTTCACGAACTCCTCGTAGTTCAGGCCGACATGGGAGAAGGCGATGCGGCACATGTCGCGCACCGTGACCGTGCGGCCGGTCGCCACGACATAATCGTCCGGCGTTTCCTGCTGCAGCATCAGCCACATGGCCTTCACATAGTCGCGGGCATGGCCCCAGTCGCGCTTGGCGTCGAGATTGCCCATGGGCAACTCCTTCGCCAGGCCGAGCTTGATGCGCGCCGCGGCGTCCGTGACCTTGCGGGTGACGAACTCGATGCCGCGCAGCGGGCTCTCATGGTTGAACAGGATGCCGCTGCTCGCGTGCAGGCCGAAGCTCTCGCGGTAGTTCACTGTCATCCAGTGGGCGTAGAGCTTCGCCACCGCATAGGGCGAGCGAGGGTAGAAGGGCGTCTTCTCGCTCTGCACCGGCTCCTGGATGAGGCCGTACATCTCGGAGGAGGAAGCCTGGTAGAAGCGGGCATCCGGGACGGCAAGGCGCACTGCTTCCAGGATATTGCCCGCGCCGAGCGCCGTAACCTGGCCGGTCAGCAGCGGCTGGTTCCAGGAGGTCTTCACGAAGGACTGGGCGCCGAGGTTATAGACCTCGTCCGGGCGCACCTCCTGCATGATGCGCAGCAGCGAGGACAGGTCGATCAGGTTGCCGTCCATCATCTGCACGCGCCCGGCGATGCCGAGCCAGCGCAGGCGCTCGTCGATCACGTCACCGGAAGAAGAGCGACGCAGAAGCCCGAAGACCTCGTAGCCCTTGTCGAGCAGGAGTTGCGACAGGTAGGCCCCGTCCTGTCCGGTCACACCGGTAATGAGCGCGCGCGGCATGGGTTCCAGTTTCGCTGTGGCGATAGGGGGTGAACTTAACTGCGGGCGATTGTTACCGACAATACCGGGCGGGAAGCTAGTGTCCCGAACCAGAAGTTCGTTCTTGTATATGGTATTCCTGAGATGGCAGGATTCCCGGCCAGTCCAGGAGGCCGGGATGGGACGTCGGGCGGTTGCGCTTGAGTTGAGTGAAGCGGAGCGGGCCGAGCTTTCGGCA
>DATCMG010000250.1:0-4230 GCA_036563555.1 Roseomonas sp.
CCTCACCAGCGTCGCGCATGCGGTGAACCCCTCCCTTTTCTCCAATCTGCCTTTCGACACGGAGCGGGATTTCGCTCCGGTCGCCCTCATCGCCAGGGTGCCGCTCGTGCTGCTTGTCCGGAACAGCTTGCCGGTTCAGGACATGGCGGGCTTCCTCGCCTGGCTACGGGCGCAGAACGGGAGGGCGACCTACGGCTCCTCCGGCGTCGGTGGCGCGCCTCACCTCGCGGCAGCACTGCTGCTGATGATGACCGGGCTAGAGGCCGCCCACGTCCCGTATCGCGGCTCGGCGCCCGCCATGACCGATCTCGCCTCTGGTCGGATCGACTTCTACATCGATGCCGCGACGGGCGGTCTCGCTCACGCGAAGGCGGGCACGGCACGCGCCATCGGTTGGTCAATGGCAACGCGTAGCCCCCTGGTGCCAGAGCTGCCCACGTTCGCCGAGGGCGGCGTGCCGGGATACGAGTGCTACACGTGGAACGTCATCCTCGTGCCCGCCGCGACGCCACGCGACACGGTGCTCCAACTCAACCGGACCTTCGCCCAGGTCATGGGGCTGCCGGCACTCCGCCAGCGTGTGGCAGAGCTCGGGGGCGACGTACCGGAGCCGGTGGCGCCCGAGGCTGTCGGCGCCTTCATCCGGAACGAGATCGCCAAATGGCGGGAAGTGGTCCAGAAGTCGGGGATGACGACGCAGTGAATGGCGCGGCGGCGCCCTTCAACCCCCGTGGCCACCGCGTGGTCGCGGTACAGCGCTGGTTCGATGACTTCCAGCTCGGCGAGCGCTTCGTGCTGCCGAGTCGGACAATGACGGAGGCCGTTTTTCTTGCCTTCCAGGCGGCGAGTGGCGACAACCACCCCGTTCACTATGACGCCGAGTACTGTCGGGCGCACGGCATGCCAGGGATGCTGGCGCATGGCTATCAGGTGGCGATCCAGACGGTCGCAGGCGCCGGGCTGTTCCCGCATATGGTTGAGGAGTCGCTGAAAGCCTTCCTGGAACAGTCTAGCCGGTTCCTGCGCCCTGTCTTTGCCGGTGACACGGTCTATCCCGCGCTAACACTGGACGAGCTGCTGCCGAACCGGACCACCGGCGTCGTTGGGCTGCGTAGCACCGTCCACAACCAACGGGGCGAGCTCGTGCTGGACGGGCGCCATCGCTATCTCCTGCGCCGGCGTTCCACCCCTGCTGGAGCTTTGCCCGGTGCGTGACGTGGTGCGAGTAGGCGGCGGCTCTGGCTTCTGGGGCGACACGCCGGAGGGCGCGGCGCAGCTGATCCGGCACGGCGATGTGCAATACCTCGTGCTCGACTACCTCGCCGAGATCACGATGGCCCTGCTGGCGCGTGCGCGCGAGCGCCGGCCAGAGCTGGGCTACGCGCCGGACCTGATCACGAAAGTGGTCGGACCGCTAGGGCGGGAAATCGCGGCGCGAGGTATAAAGGTGATCGCAAATGCGGGCGGGGTGAACCCGGCGGGCTGCCGGGACGCGCTGCTGCGCGAGATCGCCGTGCAGGGCCTGCCGTTGAAGGTTGCTGCGGTGCTTGGTGACGACGTGCTGCCCCTTTTGGGAGAGCTGCCTGCTCGCGAGATGGATGGGTCGGCACCGGGCGCGCACCCCCCCTTCACCACGGCCAACGCCTATCTCGGCGCCTTCCCGATCGCGGCCGCCCTCGACGCGGGGGCGGACATTGTCGTGACCGGGCGCTGCGCCGACAGCGCGATGACCCTCGGAGCGCTCATTCACGAGTTTCGGTGGGGGCCTGACGACTTTGACTGCCTCGCGGCCGGAAGCATGGCGGGGCACCTGATTGAGTGTGGCCCGCAGGTGACGGGCGGCATTCTGACCGACTGGGAGACGGTCGCGGAGGGCTGGGCCACGATGGGCTTCCCGGTGGCGGAGTGCCTTGCCAATGGCGGCTTTGTCATCACCAAGCCCGAGAGAACGGGGGGGACTGTTACCGTCGCCGGGGTGGCGGAGCAGCTTGGTTACGAGGTGGGCGATCCAGCGAATTATATATTACCGGACGTCGTCTGCGACCTCCGGCAGGTGCGGCTGGAGCAGGTCGGCCCCGACCGGGTGGCGGTCTCGGGCCTGCGCGGGCGGTCTCGCACCGACAGCTACAAGGTGAGCGCGACCTATTTTGACGGCCATCGCGCCACGGCCACGCTTCTGATCACAGGGCGCGATGCCGCCCGCAAGGCCCGCGCCGCGGGGGAGGCGCTCCTCGCGCGGACGCGGCGATTGATTGCTGGGGCGGGCTTCGGCGGCCTGCGCGAGACCTCCATCGAGGCGCTAGGCGCCGAGGAGGGCTATGGGCCGCATGCGCGCCCCGGCGCACGGGAGGTGGTACTCAAGGTGGCGGTCCACCACGACAACGCCCATGCGGTGGAAATTTTCGCGCGGGAGGTCCACGCGGCGACAACGGCAATGGCGCCTGGCACGGCCGGCGGTCCGGCTGGACGCCCGAAGGCGGTGCCGATGACGCGACTTGTCTCCCTCCTGGTTCCGAAGGCAGGTCTCTCGCCAGTTTTCGAGATGGACGGGGTACGCCACCCCGTTCCTGTCCGCTGCGATGGCCAGGGCACGCTCGTGCCGCGGCCGCCCAAGGAGCCGGTGGCGCCCATCGCCACAGACGGGCCGATCGCGGCCGTGCCGCTCGCCGACCTCGCCCATGCCCGCAGCGGCGACAAGGGCGATCTCTCCAACATCGTCCTCCTCGCGCGCCGGCCGGAGTGGCTGCCCGTGATTGCAGCGCAGGTGACCGAGGAGGCGGTGGCCGACTTCTTGCGCCACGCCGTCCGCGGACGCGTGGAGCGTTATCCCTGGCCCGGGCTCAACGGCTTCAACTTCCTCCTGCACGAGGCCCTCGGCGGCGGCGGTGTGTCATCGCTGCGTTACGACGCCCAAGGGAAAGGACTCGCCCAGGTGCTGCTGGACATGCCGGTTCAGGTGCCTACCGCGTGGCTGGATGACGGGACGCTGAGCCCAGTTCGGGACATTCAATAAGGAACCCCACACGTGGACTTCTCTTTGCCCGACGAGCTCTCCTCCATCCGTGACGCCGTGCTCCGAATCTGCGAGCGTTTCGGGGACGATTACTGGCTGAAGCGCGACATCGAGGGGGGCTTCCCTCATGAGTTCCACGCGGCCATGGCGCAGGATGGCTGGCTCGGCATCTGCATCCCCGAGGAATACGGTGGTGCGGGGTTGGGCGTGAGCGCTGCGGCGACGATGATGCTTGCAACCGCGGAATCCGGGGCAGCCATGGCTGGCGCCTCGGCCATCCACACGAACATCTTCGGTTTGCACCCCGTCGTAGTCTTTGGCACAGAGGAGCAGAAGGCCCGCATGTTGCCGCCGATCGCCCGCGGCGAGTCCAAGGCCTGCTTCGGGGTGACAGAACCCAATACCGGACTCAACACGACCCAGCTCAAAACGCGAGCCGTCCGGAAGGGCGACCATTACGTCGTGAATGGGCAGAAGGTCTGGACCTCCACCGGGCAGGTCGCGGACAAGATCATGCTGCTGGCGCGCACTACGCCGCTGGAGGAGGTCAGCAACCCGACAGAGGGGCTGAGCCTCTTTTACACGACCATCGACCGGAAGGCAGTGGACATCCGCGTAATCGAGAAGATGGGCCGCAAGGCCGTCGACTCGAACGAGACCTTCATTGTGGACTTTAAAGTCCCGGTAGAGGACCGGATTGGCGAGGAGGGAAAGGGCTTCCGCTACATTCTCCACAGCCTGAATCCCGAGCGCGTGCTGGTGGCGGCCGAGGCGATCGGGATCGGCCGGGCGGCGCTTCGGAAGGCCACGGCCTACGCGAAGGAGCGCCAGGTCTTCGGCCGCCCGATCGGAAAGAATCAAGCGATCCAACACCCGTTGGCGAAGAACTGGATGGAACTGGAGGCAGCCTACCTCATGACAATGCAGGCGGCCTGGCAGTACGACAACGGCCTGCCCTGCGGGCCTGCAGCCAACGCGGCCAAGTATCTGGCGGCGGAGGCGGGGTTTGATGCCTGCCAGCAGGCTGTGATGACCCATGGCGGCTTCGGCTACGCCAAGGAGTACCACGTGGAGCGCTACATGCGGGAGGTGATGATCAATCGCATCGCCCCGGTCAGCCCGCAGCTGATCCTTTGCTTCATAGCCGAGAAGGTGCTCGGCCTGCCGAAGTCCTACTAGGCCGGAGGGGATTGATGAGCGACGCTGCGAGAGCCGAC
>DATCMG010000270.1:0-2914 GCA_036563555.1 Roseomonas sp.
CGCCTGCCATGTGCAGGTGAATGGCAGCGTGGTGCGCGGCTGCCTCATGCTCGCCGTGCAGGCGGATGGCGCGACGGTGGAAACCATCGAGGGCGCCACGGCCAGCGGCCGCATCCGCGCCCTGCAGGATGCCTTCTTCGCGCGCGCCGCGCTGCAATGCGGCTTCTGCACGCCGGGGATGCTCCTCCAGGCCGCGGAGCTGCTGGCCGCCAATCCCGATCCCTCCCGCGCGGACATCCGCGAGGCGCTCTCGGGCAATTACTGCCGCTGCACCGGCTATCACGCCATCGTGGACGCGGTGCAGGCCGCGGCGGCGCAGCTCCGCGCATGACCCGCCCTCTTCTCATCACCGGCGGCCGCCTGCTGGACCCGGAAAGCGACGACCTCCACCGCCCACCGGTCGCCGACCTGCTGATCGAGGATGGCCGAATCGCTGCCATCGGCGCGGAGGCCACGCGGCGTGGAGTGCAAGCGGAGCGGCTGGATGCGGGTGGGATGCTGGTCACCCCCGGCTTCGTCAATGCGCATTCCCACTCGCATGACGCGCTGCTGCGCGGCTGCTTCGAGGGCTTGCCGCTGGATGCCTGGGGCACCTTCGCCTTCCCCAGCGCCTGGGCCCGCCGCCCGGATGCGGAGGTGCATCTGCGCACGCGCCTGCACGCCGCCGAATGCCTGATGCACGGCATCACCACCGTGCAGGACATGGTGACGCTGCAAGGTGCCGACCGCGCCCAGGCGGAAGCGGTGATTGATGCCTGGCGCGGTGCCGGCATCCGTGCCCTGCTCGGCTGGCAGCTCGGCGATCGCGGGATGGCGGACACCCTGCCCTTCGCGCGCGAGGTCCTGCCGCCGGAAATCCTTTCCACCCTCCCGGGCGACGCCGACCCCGCGCCGGGCATTCGCCTGGCCGAGGATCTGCTGGGCGCGGTGGATGGCCCGCTGCTCGGCAGTGTCCTGGCCCCCTCCGCGCCGCAGCGCTGCTCTTCTGCCCTGCTGGAATGGGCCGCCGCCCTGTCGCGCGAGCGCGGGCTGCCGGTCTGCACCCATGTCTATGAGACGCGCGTGCAGGCCGTGCTGGCGCGGCAGCCGGCCCATGAGGCTGACGGCTTCTCTCTTCTCGGCCGGCTGGAACGCCACGGGTTGCTGAACGAGCGCCTCGTCATTGCCCATGGCGTCTGGATCTCTCCGGAGGAGATCGCGCGCCTTGGCGCTGCGGGCGGGCACCTGGCATGCAATCCGGCGGCCAACCTGAAGCTGCTGAACGGCGCTGCCCCCCTGCGCCGCTATGCGAAGGCCGGAGCCGGCGTCGCGCTGGGCTGCGACAACAGCAGCGCCGGAGATGCCCAAAGCCTCTTCTCATCCATGCGGCACGCAGCCCTCTACTGGTCCATGCAGGCGGGCGGCCCGGAGGAGGCATCGGAGGCCGCCTTCCGCGCCGCTACCCTCGGCGGCGCGCGCGCGCTTGGCCTGCAAGGCGTGGTGGGTGGACTGCGCCCCGGATACCGCGCCGATCTCGCCCTGTTCGACCTGTCTGACCCCGCCTGGCTGCCGCTGAACAGCGCCGTGCGCCAGCTTGTCCATGCCGAGCCCGCGCGCTCGCTGCGCCATGTGCTGGTGGAGGGGCGCGTGGCCCTGCGCGATGGCCGCCCGCTGGGCTTCGACATGAAGGCGCTGGCGGCGGAACTGGAAGCGGCGCGGGACGGCATCGCGCATGAGCTCGCCACCCTGCGCGAGCGCCGCGCGCCGCTGGCCGAGGCCCTGCTGCGCCTGGAGGCCCGGTCCCGTTCCTGGCCGCTTGAGACCGACCGCCTTCTCCTCGACGATGGCGGCCTGCATTGAGCGGGGTCGCGCTCCAGGGCCGCCCTTTGCGCTTCGGCCCCGGCCATTGCGCGGCCTGTGCCCCGGTGCGCCTGACCTTGCGCGCGGACCGCATCGCCTCCGTCGAAGCCGCCGATGCCGATGCGGCGGACTCCATCCTCATGCCCCCCTTTGCCAACGCGCATGACCACGCGCGCGGCGTGCGCCCGACGGCACTCGGCGCCTTCGACCTGCCGCTGGAACTGTGGCTCGCCACCATGACCGGCACGCCGGTCTGCGACCCCTTCCTCGTTGTCGCCACGGCGCTGGGGCGGCAGGCGCTCGGCGGATGCGGCGCCATCATGGTCCACTACACCCGCCCCCAGCGCCCGGACCGGCTGGAGGATGAGTTGCGCGACATCCTGCGTGCGGCCCGCGCGGTCGGGGTTCGCGTCGCCATCGCCGTCTCCATGCGCGACCGCAACGCGCTAGGCTATGCGCCGGACGAGCACATCCTGGCCCGCCTGCCACCCGAGACCCGTGCCCTGGTGGAGGCGCGCTTCCTCACCCCTCCCGTGCCACCGGCCGAGCAGCTTCGCCTAGCGGACGCGCTGGCCGCATCCTGCGACGACCCGCTGGTGGATGTGCAATACGGCCCTTACGGCCTGGAATGGTGCTCGGACGCGATGCTGGCCGGCATCGCCGAGCGCTCGGCCCTCAACGGCGGCCGCGTGCATATGCATCTGCTGGAATCGCGGCTGCAGCGGGAATATCTCGATGCCGCCCATCCCGGTGGCCCGGTGCGCCACCTGGATGATCTCGGCCTCCTCTCCCCGCGTCTCTCCGTCGCCCATGCCACCTGGCTGAGGCCCGAGGAGATGGAATTGCTGGCGGAGCGCGGCGTGACCGTTTCGGTCAACACCAGCTCCAACCTCCATCTGCGCAACGGCATTCCTCCCATGGCCGAGATGCACCGCCGCCGCGTGCCCCTTGCCACCGGGCTGGACGGCTTCACCGTGGATGACGACGACGACGCCTTCCGCGAGCTGCGCCTGAACTCGCTGCTCCATCGCGGCGTCTCGCTCGACGAAGGGATACCGCTGCGCGCCCTCTTCCG
>DATCMG010000272.1:0-1604 GCA_036563555.1 Roseomonas sp.
CCACGGCCACGGGGCGCAGCACCACCGTATCGATCGCCTGGTGCACGTCGTACGTCGCGCGGTTCCAGGGCTCGATCGGGTCGTTGGTGGCGCGGAACTCCTCCAGGGCCTCGGGGTCGTCGGCTGGCGGGCGGGTGGCGCAGCCCGACAGGGTGCCGCCCAGGAGCCCGAGGGCCAGGGTCGCTCCCAGCAGGCGGGCGGCCAGCGGGCGGGGGGAGGGCGGGCGGAAGGGGCACATGGCTCCGAGCATCCAGGGAGTATAGCCGGGGCTGTTAGCACCTGCGGAAGGATGCGGGAAATATGCCCGGCGGGCGCGAACCGCGGCCCCTCTGCAACCTCGCGTGATCGCGGTTCGTCCAGTAGAACCCAGCTCAGGGCAGTGCGAGGCGACTTCACCGTTTCGGTCGGGTGCCCTCATGCTCTATGACCGGGGCCATGAACGAGATGTCGCCTCCCGCCAAGACTCTCCAGAGCTGGCTCACCGGACCCCGCGTTGGCGCGCTGCCCTCGCTGACGGCCATGCCGGCGCCGCTGCTCTCCTTCGAGTTCTTCCCGCCCCGCACCGAAGCGCTGGAGGCCCAGCTCTGGTCCTGCGTGAAGCGGCTGGAGCCGCTGCGGCCGCGCTTCGTCTCCGTCACCTATGGCGCGGGCGGCACTACCCAGGCGCGCACCCATGCCACCGTCACGCGCATCCTGCGCGAGACGAGCCTGACGCCGGCCGCCCATCTCACCTGCGTCGGCGCGACGAAGGAGGAGGTGGACGAGGTCGCCCGCGGCTACTGGGAGGCCGGGGTGCGCCACATCGTCGCCCTGCGTGGCGACCCCCCGGCTGGCCAGGCCGGCTATGATCCCCATCCCGGCGGCTATGCCTATGCCGCCGACCTTGTGGCCGGGCTGAAGCGCATCGGGGATTTCGAGATCTCGGTGGCCGCCTATCCCGAGGTGCACCCGACCGCCTCCTCGCCCGAGGACGACCTCGACAATCTCAGGCGCAAGATCGACGCGGGCGCCACGCGCGCCATCACCCAGTATTTCTTCGACGCCCCCACCTTTCTCCGCTTCATCGACCGGGCCCATGCGGCCGGTATCACCGTGCCGATCGTCCCTGGGATCCTGCCGGTGACGAATTTCGCCCAGGTGGCCAAGTTCTCCGCCATGTGCGGTGCCAAGGTGCCGGACTGGATGGGCACCCTGTTCGAGGGGCTGGACGAAGACGCCGAAACCCGCCGCATGGTCGCCGCCGTGGTGGCGGCCGAGCAAGTGCGGCTGCTTCAGGCGAATGGCGTGGACGAGTTCCACTTCTACACCCTGAACCGCCCGGACCTGACCTACGCTATCGCCCACATCCTGGGGGCCCGTCCCGCAGCCACAGCCCGCCCGGGCGGTTAGCCTGCCGGCTGCGCCTCGCCCCTCAGGCCCGGCGCCTCCTCATGGCCCGGCTCGTTCCCGGCCATGACGCCCATGAAGCGGTTCGTCGCCTCCTGCGCTTGCCACGCCTGGCGAGCCTGTCCCGACGGCTCGGCCCCTCAACCGCCACGCTCACGCCGCGTTCAGCCCTGACCTTCCCGGCGGAGCGCCCCATGCCGATCTATCTCCAGGCCGGG
>DATCMG010000278.1:0-3635 GCA_036563555.1 Roseomonas sp.
AGACTGGGGGGGCAAGGGTTGTTGGCCTTCAAGGCAATACCACCCTCGCCGGGGTCGGATCCGAAGAGCGGGCGGGCGACCAGGGGCGTCTCCGCCGATTGTCACTGGGTTTTCCCGGGAAGTCGCCTAGATGAACGTCTCTTCATCTTGACGGAGAGCGGTCATGAATAGGCGGGCGATCCTGGGCGGAGTAGGCATGGCGCTGGGGGCCAGGGCCGCGGAGGCACATCATGGATGGAGTTGGGCGGAGGCTGAGCAAATCGAGCTGACCGGCACGATCCGGGAGGTCACCATTGCGCCGCCCCATCCGACCCTGCGCGTAGAAACGGCGAATGAGGGCGTTTGGACGGTCGAGCTGGGCAACCCATCCCAGACCAGCCGAGCCGGCTTTGTCGAGGGCGTGGCTGGTCCGGGCGACCGGATCGTCGCCCTGGGAAACCGTTCGGAAAACCGCAACGAGCGACGCATGAAGGCGGTTCGGGTCACGGTGCGCGACCGGCGCTTCGACATCTATCCGGAGCGGATTCGCGGCGGCTGACGCCCTTGGACCTGCTGGCGGCGTTTTCCGGGTGGTCCGTGGCAGCGGCGCTTCGGCGCTCGGCAGTGCTGTATCCGCTGGTGAACGCGGCACATATCCTGGGGATCGGCGTGCTGGTCGGGTCAATCTTTACCCTGGATGCGCGGGTGCTGGGGGCGTTCGGGCGCGTTCCCCTCTCGGCACTTGGGCCTCCGCTCGTGCGGATGGCGGGCATCGGACTGGCGGCAGCGGCGGCGACGGGTTTCCTCCTGTTCAGCGTGCGGCCCGCGGCCTATGCGGCGAACCCGGCCTTCCTCGTAAAGCTGGGGCTGATTGTCCTGGGGCTGCTGAACGTGCTCGCCTTGCATCTGGGTTCGGGTTGGCGCCGGGCCCTTGCCGGGGGCGACATGGCGGCGCCAGTGCGGGTTGCCGCTGCGTTATCGCTGATGGTTTGGACGAGTGCTGTGCTGGCCGGCCGCTGGATCGGGTTTACCGAATAGGGTCGGCCGGGGTTCACGCCGCCTTCGCAGCCCCCTCCCCCACCCGCCGCGTCGCCACCCGCATCGTCACGAACTCCTCCGCTGCCGTCGGGTGGATCCCGATGGTGGCGTCGAGTTGGGCCTTGGTCAGGCGGTTCACCACGGCGACGGCGATGCCCTGCATGATCTCGGGGCTGTCCTCGCCCAGCATGTGGGCGCCGAGCAGGCAGCCGGTGCCGGCCTCCACCACCAGCTTCATCAGGGTCTTGCGGCCCTCCCGCCGGGTGATGGTGTGGCGCATGGGGGTGAAGCGGGTGGTGTAGATCTCTACGGGGCCGCGCAGGGCGGCCTCCTCCTCGGTCAGGCCGACGCTGGCCATGGGGGGGGAGGTGAAGACGGCCTTGGGCACGTTCTCATAGGAGGCGCGGCGGGGCTTGGGGCCGAAGAGGGTGTCGGCAAGGGCATGGCCCATGGCGGTGGCGACAGGGGTGAGGTTCACGCGGTCCGTCACGTCGCCCAGGGCGTAGATATGGGGGATGTTGGTGGCATGGTCGTCATCCACGGCGATGGCGCCGCCCTCCCGGCAGTTGATGCCGGTGGCGTCCAGGTTGAGGCCCTTGGTGGCGGGCTTGCGGCCGGTGGCGAAGAAGACGGCATCGGCCTCCACCACCCTGCCCGAGGCCATGCGGACGATGCGGGATTCGCCGGAAAGGGTGATTTCAACAGGGGATTCGCCGGGGAGGATGGTGATGCCGTTCGCGGCCAGGGATTCGGCCGCCATCTCGCGCAGTTCGTGGTCGAAGCCGCGGAGGGGGAGTGACTGGCGGAAGGCGAGCGTCGACTCCGCGCCCAGGCCGTGCAGCAGGGAGGAGAATTCGCAGCCGATATAGCCGCCGCCAATGGTCAGGACGCGCTTCGGCATCTCCTTAAGGGTGAAGATGTCGTCGGAGATATAGGCGTGCTCGGCGCCGGGGATTTCGGGGCGGATGGGGTTGCCGCCGACGGCGATGACGATGCGGTTGGCGGTGACGGTCGTGTTGCCGACCTGGATTTCATGTGGGCCGTTGAAGCGGGCGTAGCATTCGAAGACCTGCACGCCGACGCCTTCCAGCAGGCGGCGGTAGATGCCGGAGAGGCGGGCGACCTCCAGGTCGCGGGCGCGGGCCAGGGTGCCCCAGTCGTGCTTTGCCTCGCCGAGGGTCCAGCCGAAGGCGGCGGCGTCCTCTGCCCAGGCGCCGTATTCGGCGGCCTGGACCATGATCTTCTTGGGCACGCAGCCGACATTGACGCAGGTGCCGCCCCAGAAGCGGCCCTCGGCGATGCCGACCTTGGCGCCGTGCCCGGCGGAGATGCGGGCCAGCCGGACGCCGGCGCTGCCGCCTCCGATGACGAAGAGGTCGAGGTCGTAGGGGTGCGGCGCGCTCATGGGCTGGAAATTCGGGGTTCGATCCCGGGGGCGCAAGGGCCCCCGGGGATCGGGTCAGGGCTGCGCCGGGATCAGACGCCGCCGATGAGGCAGTACTTGATCTCGAGATAGTCCTCGATGCCGTATTTGCTGCCCTCGCGGCCCAGGCCGCTTTCCTTGACGCCGCCGAAGGGGGCGACCTCGGTGGAGATGATGCCTTCGTTGATGCCGATGATGCCGCTTTCCAGCGCCTCGGCCACGCGGAAGATGCGGCCGACATCGCGGGCGTAGAAATAGGAGGCCAGGCCGAATTCGGTGTCATTGGCCAGACGGATGCCCTCGGCCTCGTCCTTGAAGCGGATGAGGGGGGCCATGGGGCCGAAGGTCTCCTCCTTCAGCACCTTCGCGGTGGTCGGCACGTCGGTCAGGATCGTCGGCTCGAAGAAATTGCCGCCGAGGGCGTGGCGCTTGCCGCCGGTGAGGATCTTGGCGCCCTGGGAGGTGGCGTCCTGGATGTGTTCCTCCACCTTCGCGACGGCGTCGGCATTGATCAGGGGGCCCTGGGTGACGCCCTGCTCCATGCCGTTGCCGACCTTCAGGGCTTCCACGGCGGCCTTCAGCTTCTTGGCGAAGGCGTCATAGACGCCGTCCTGCACGAAGATGCGGTTGGCGCAGACGCAGGTCTGCCCGGTGTTGCGGAACTTGGAGGCCATGGCACCGGTGACGGCGGCGTCGAGATCGGCATCGTCGAAGACGAGGAAGGCGGCGTTGCCGCCGAGCTCCATGCTCGTCTTCTTGATGGTGCCGGCGCATTGGGCGAGCAGGGTGCGGCCGACCTCGGTGCTGCCGGTGAAGGACAGCTTGCGGATCATGGGATTGGTCGAGAGTTCCTCGCCCTGTTCGCGCGCGGAGCCGGTGATGACGTTGCACACGCCGGGCGGCATGCCGGCGCGTTCGGCCAGCACGGCGATGGCCAGCGCCGAGAAGGGCGTCTGGGAGGCCGGGCGGATGACGCCGGTGCAGCCCGCGGCCCAGCCGGGGCCGGCCTTGCGGGTGATCATGGCGGCCGGGAAGTTCCAGGGCGTGATCGCCGCGAAGACGCCGATCGGCTCCTTCATCACCAGGATGCGGCTGCCCTGCTTGAAGGTCGGGATCATGTCGCCATAGACGCGCTTCCCCTCCTCCGCGAACCATTCGATGAAGGAGGCGGCATAGGCGATCTCGCCTTTGGACT
>DATCMG010000359.1:0-7902 GCA_036563555.1 Roseomonas sp.
GGCTTCGATCACGCGCGCTTCTCCTTGGCGGGATAGGCGGCGCCGGCGCCCCAGGGGGCCTCCACGCGCCGGCAAAGATAGACCTCCTGCTCCGGGTGTTCGAGGACCGCGAAACCGGCGGAGCGCAGCATCGCCTCCGCCGCCGCCGCGTTCGGCGCCCACCAGTTGGAGGGATCGTTCGAATAGCGCTTCTCGATGAAGTGCAGCTTCGGCCAGGCGGGCTCGTCGAACATCGCCGTCTCGGTGAAGGAGTAGTCGTCCTTCGGCACCAGTACCTCCGTCGCGCCGCGCTGCATGGACTGGAACAGCAGCAGGTCGCCGGCGACATGCTCATGGATCAGGTCCAGCGCAAGCAGCGGGTGGCGCAAATGGTAGAGCACGCCCATGAAGATCACGAGGTCGAAGCGCTCGCCCAGCTCCGCCACGTCATAGACGGAGAGGTTACGGAACTCGGCCTCCAGCCCCGTCACTTCGGAAGCGAGGCGGGCCTGGGCGAGGTAGCGGTCATCGGAATCGATTCCGAGCACGCGGGCGGCGCCGCGGCGCTTCATCTCCAGCGAGTAGAAGCCGGCGTTGCAGCCGATATCGAGCACCGTGCGTCCCGTCAGATCCTGCGGGATGGCATGGGCGAAGTGCATGAACTTGCTGGCGGGATAGTTCCAGAGGAAGTGGTTCGGCGCGGTCTGCACACCCCCGAGATTGAGGTTGTGGAACCAGTCCCCTAGGGCCTGAACCCGTTGCCGGATCTCATCCTGGGTCAGCGTGGCGGCCTGGCTCATGGGGCCTCTCCAGCAACAATCTGATGGGCGGGGCCGAGGCGCATCGACGCGGCATCCAACCGGGACAGCACCTGCATCAGCTCATCTGCGCGATGCGCGCAGCTGTGGCGCGCGCGGATCGCCTCGAGACCACTCTCCACCAGCGCCTGCCGAAGCGCGGGATCGTCGCGCAGCGCGACGAGATGGCGCGTCATCTCGGCCTCGTCGCGCGCCGTAAGGTAATCCTGGCCGGGGCGGAACAGGTGCTCGGAGTCCTGCCAGGGGGCGGAGACGAGGGGAATGCCACAGGCCAAGGCCTCAAAAACGCGGATCGTGGGGATACCCGGCAGCGCTTGCACGTAGAAGCGGCGCGGGACATGAACGGTCGCGAGATGCTGGGCGAAGATCTCCGGCGCGCGGGCATTGGGCAGCCAGCCGCGATAGCGCACGCCGTAGCGGTCCAGCATGGCACGGGCCTCGTCGGGGTATCGCACGCCGTAGATGTCGAGCGGCAGGCCGGTAGTCTGCGCGGGGCGAAGAAGGAAGCTCTCCAGTTCCGCGCTACGCTCGCCATCGCCCCAATTGCCGATCCAGACAAGGCCCTCACGCGGACCCTCCTGCGCGGGTGGGTGGAAGAGGCGCGTATCCGCCGCCTCATGCCAGACGAAAACGCGGTCGCCCCAGCCCCAGCCCCGATACACTTCCGCCAGGGTGGCGCCGAAGGCCAGGACACCGTCATACCCGTCCAGGTCGAAGGTGCGGATCGCCTCCGGGTCGCTGATGGCGCGGTGATGCGTATCGTGGAAAAGAAGGGTGAAGCGCGCACCTTGGCGGCGTAGCCGGCCAATCGCGGCCACGAGGGCAGGCTCGTTCCACTCATGCACGATAACGACATCGGCGTCCGCAACGGCTGCTTCGGCTTCTTCGGGCCTGGTGAAGGCCTGGGCCTTCAGCTCCGGATAATTCGCGCAATACGCGCTGAGCCCGGCCTCGCCATGGTCACGCAGCAGATTCTGCAGGCTCCAGGCACCCGCGGGTTCCAGGGCGAGCACCTCATGGCCGCGATGCACGAATTCTCGCAGCACGCCGCGCAGGAAATGCGCGTTGCCATGATTCCAGCAGGAAGCAAGCGAATGGGTGAGATAGACGAGCTTCACGCGGCGGCGCTCCCGGGCAGCAGCACGCTGCGATAGACGTCCAGCATGGCCTCGGTCATGGCCGCTACCGTGTAGCGCGCGGCGCGGGTTCGGGCTGCGTCACCCAGGCGGGCGCGCTCCGCCCCGTCCGCGGCCAGTCGCATGATCGCGCTTGCCGCAGCGGCATCATCACGCGCAGGCACGAAAAGGGCGGCCCCCTCCCACAGCTCCCGAAAGGTTGGGATGTCGGAGAGGATCAGGGGACATCCGGCCTGAGCGGCCTCAAGCACGGCTAGGCCGAAAGGCTCGTAGAGAGCGAGCGAGACATAGATCGGCGCACGGGCCAGCCATGCGGCAAGGGTCGCCTCCTCCAACTGGCCGAGGGCGCGGAGATGACGTGTCTCAACCCGTGTGCCATCGGGCCCGGATAGGGGGCCTGCGGCCAACACGGGAAATTTCAGGCATGCAGCGGCACGATCCAGCGTCTCGATGTTCTTCCCGGCATCCCAGAGGCGGCCCGCGGTGAGGGCGAAGAGTGGAGGCGCGTCCTCGGGGGTTGTCGCGGGCGGGGATGCGGACCGGCGGCCGTTATGGACAGCAATAGGACGGCGCGGCAGGGCGTAGCGGCGGGCGGTCGCCTCGGCAAAGGCATGGCTCGGCACCACCAGCGCATCGGCGGCCAGGGCGCCACGGCGCAGCAGATCGGCGCGCCAGGCGAAGTCCTCCGGCAAATCACCGCCGCGCACCGCATCCCACCATGTGGCCGTGCAGGAATGCGAGACGGCCACGACCGGCACGGGAAAGGCAGCGCCAGCCGCGTGGGCGGGGCTGTTCAGATGGATGAGATCGGCCCCCGTCTCCTGCGCCAGGTGGGAAAGGGATTGGCCCGCGGCCAGCACCGCCCCGGGCCTGTCGGCGAGCCAGTCCAGCGGTAGATTGGTGAGGCGGAGCTCCAGGCCCGGTATGGCCGCACCCAGCGCCTGCTGTCCCCCGGTCGGACCGGGGCCCAGCACGGCAAGGATGGTGGTCACGCCCCGCGCGGCAAGTTCCCCGGCGAGGTCGAGTGCATAGGTCCAGACGCCGCCGGCCGCATCGGCGGTCATCAGGAGCCTCCGCCCCTCAAGGGCGCGGGTCACGCGCTGGCGGGCTCCGGTGCGGCGCGCTCCTGGCGGAGCCATTGCGCGAGCGCCGCCACACCGTCGCGCCAGGGGCGGGCAGGGCGCAGGCCCAGCTCACGCGCCGCGCGGGTGGTATCGGAAACGTAGTAGCGCTGGTCCCCGGCCCGCCAATCGGCGAACTGCGTCTCGACCGGCCTGCCGGTCAGGTCGCCGATATGGGCGATGATCTGGCGCAGGCTGACCGCGTTGGCAGGACCGCCGCCAAGATTGAAGGCACGACCGGAGACGGCATCGATCCGGCGCCAGGCGGCAAGATACGCATCCACCGCATCGCCCACATCCAACACGTCCCGCACCTGGCAGCCATCGCCATAGATGCTGATCGGCTCGCCGCGCAGGGCGCGAAGAAGGAAATGGGCGACCCAGCCCTGATCCTCGGTGCCCATCTGGCGCTGGCCGTAGATGCAGCTCATGCGCAGCACCGCCGTGGGCATGCCAAAAGAGCGTCCGAAATCGAGCACATACTGGTCGGCTGCACCCTTGGAGCAACCATAGGGCGTGTGGAAGTCGAGCGGGCGGTCCTCGCCGATGCCGCGGGCGCGGATCATGGGGTCGGCGGGCGCATAAGCGCTGCCGTCTAGTTCGAGCGCGACATCGGCGAGGTCGCCATAGACCTTGTTGGTGCTGGCGAAGACGATCGGCACATGGGCACCACGCTGGCGCAACGTATCGAGCAGCGCGAAGCTGGCCCCAAGATTGATGTCGAAATCCGAGCGCGGGTCGGTCAGGCTGGTGGTGACGGCGACCTGCGCCGCCATATGGAACACTGCCGAGGCTTGGCGCGCGGCGGCGGCGAGAGAGGTCGCGTCACGCACATCGGCGATGGTGACGGAGACCCGGCGCGGATGGCGGCGCTTTAGCCAGTCGAGATTCGCCTCCACGCCGGGCCGCGAGAGCGCGTCATAGATCAGGACATCATGGCCCTCGGAGGCCAGGCGGTCCGCGAGGTTGGAGCCGATGAAGCCCGCGCCGCCCGTCACCAGGATCGGCTGCGTGCCCACCAGGGCCGACGCGGCGGGCATCATGGCGTCCGTCACGCCACGAGCCCCCGCAGCTCCAGCTCGTTCCGCGCCTGGCTTACCCGGTCGCGGGCCTGCTGCCGCGCAACCCATTCGGCCAGTTCGGCCAAGTCGGCGGTGAAGTCGAGATGCTGCGTCGCGTAGCCCAGTTCCTCGCGGGCCTTGGTGATGTCGGGGATGTTGTGGCGGATGTCGCCGGCGCGGGTCTTGCCCGCGATCTCGGGCGCGAGGCCGGTGCGGCCCATGGCGGTGGCGAGATCGGCCGCGACCTCCTGCACCGTGCGGTCGATCCCGCTGCCGATGTTGAACACGCCGCCCGCCGCCTGCGGCCGGTCGAGCGCGAGAAGGAAGGCGCGCGCCACGTCCTCGACATGAACGAAGTCGCGGCGCTGCAACCCATCCTCGAAGATCATCGGAGGCTGGCCGTTCTGCAGCCGCGCCGCGAAGATCGCGAGCACGCCGGTATAGGGATTCGAGAGGGCCTGGCCCGCGCCGTAAACATTCCAGAGCCGCAGCGCGACGCCTTCCATCCCGTAGGTGGGAGCGACGGTGAGCGTCAGGCGTTCCTGCACGAACTTGCTGATCGCATAGACGGAGGCGAGATTCGTGCGTTTCCATTCCGGCGTCGGCACGGGGACAAGCGGGCGCCCCTTGGAATCCAGCGGATCCCAGGGTGCGTCCAGGCCGGCGCGCGGGCGGCGCACCGCGTCCTCGACGAGATTGCCGTCGGCGTCGCGATAGAGTCCCTCGCCATAGACGCTCATGGAGGAGGCGACGACGACGCGCTTCACCGGCTGGTCGATGAGCTGCTGGAACAGAACGGCGGTGCCGTGGTCGTTCACCGAGACGTAGCGGTCGATCGCGTACATGCTCTGCCCGACACCGACCTCGGCGGCGAGGTGGACGACCTTGTCGATCCCCTTCAGTGCGCGGGACACCGCATCGGCATCGCGCACATCGCCCGCGACGACCTCCACCTCCGAGTCGAGGCCATCAGCGCCGCGATCGGCATGGACCTGCTCGATGAAGCTATCGAGCACGCGCACATGATCGCCGCGATCGAGCAGCGCGCGCGACACATAGCGTCCGATGAAGCCGGCGCCGCCGGTGATCAGGATCGATTCCGCCAAACCCTCGCCCTCCGGCCTGCCACCGCACGCGCTACGGTGGCGCGGAGCGGACGAGGATGCTTCCGACTCCGCGCCACCATCGTTCGTGGTGGCGCTGCCGAGTCTTTAGCCGCTCCCTCGTGAGAGAAGAAGTCGCAAGCGGGTAAGAAGAAGGCCAGGAATGCCATCACATTTTCTTGTGACGGGCCTGCGGCACCCATGCATGGATCAGCGGCGATTGATCGGTTCCTGCAGGCGAAGCTAAGTTGATGCAGCGATCGGCGCTTGGTCGACATGCGGGAGAATAGGAATTTTGATCTCTTGATACCCGGGTCGCTCAGCATCCTGGCCGCTTGGCCGCGTTCATGCCCCAGATCGCGCGCGGAGGATATTGCACGATGAGCCGGCGCACGCTTCGCGTTGCCGTCGTCGGGGTGGGTAACTGCGCTTCCTCCTTCGTGCAGGGCCTCACCTACTACCGTGATGCGGCGTCGAACGAGCCGGTGCCGGGGCTGATGAATGTGGAGCTGGGCGGCTATCACATCCGTGACATAGAGATCGCCGCCGCCTTTGACGTGAACGCGGCGAAGGTCGGGCGCGACGTGTCGGAGGCGATTCTCGCCGAACCCAACAACACACATGTCTTCGCCAAGGTGGCACCGACAGGTGCCATCGTGCGGCGCGGCGCGACGCTGGACGGAATCGGCCGCTACATGAGCGCGGAGATCACTGAGTCCGACGCGCCCGTGGCGGATGTGGCGACGGTGCTGGAGGAGGCCCGAGCGGATGTGCTGGTCTCCTATCTTCCGGTCGGCTCCCAGAGGGCGACGGAATGGTATGCGGAGCAGGCGTTGAGGGCTGGATGCGCCTTCGTCAACTGCATCCCTGTTTTCGTCGCCTCCAACCCCGAATGGCAGCGGCGCTTCGAGGCGCGAGGGCTGCCCATCATCGGCGACGACATCAAAAGCCAGGTGGGCGCGACCATCGTCCACCGCGTGCTGGCCAATCTGTTCAGGGAACGCGGCGTGCGGCTCGACCGCACCTATCAGCTCAATTTCGGCGGCAATGCCGACTTCCTGAACATGCTTGAGCGCGAGAGGCTGGAATCGAAGAAGATCTCCAAGACCCAGGCGGTGACGAGCCAGTTCGATGTGCCACTGCCGGCCAGCGACGTGCATGTGGGGCCGAGCGACCATGTGCCCTGGCTCACCGACCGCAAATGGGCGCAAATCCGGCTGGAGGGCACGGGTTTCGGTGGCATGCCGCTGAATGTCGAGCTGAAGCTGGAGGTCTGGGATTCGCCCAATTCCGCCGGCGTGGTGATCGATGCGGTCCGCTGCGCCAAGATCGGGCTGGATCGCGGGATCGGCGGCGCGCTGGTCGGGCCTTCCAGCTATTTCATGAAGTCGCCACCACAGCAGTTCCAGGACGGCGAGGCACGCGAGCGCACGCTGCGCTTCGTGGCCGGCGAGGGCTGAGTGAGGGCGTGGCCACCACCCTCTTCCTGGTGCGGCACGCCGTGCATGATCGCGTCAGCAGCGTGCTCTGCGGACGGATGCCGGGCGTGATCCTCGGGGATGAGGGACGGCGGCAGGCGGCGGCGCTGGCAGCGCGCTTGGCGCGGGAGGGGATCGGGGCAATCTACACCAGCCCGCTGGAGCGGGCGCGCGAGACCGCGGCTCCCATTGCCGAGCGCCTCGGCCTCGTGCCGCAGGTGAGCGAAGGCGTGGCAGAGATCGATTTCGGCGAATGGACCGGGCGGTCCTTCGCCTCACTGGACGGTGATCCGGACTGGGTGCGCTGGAACGAGGCGCGCGCAACCTCCCGCACGCCGGGTGGGGAGAGCATGATCGAGGCGCAGGACCGCGCCGTCCATGCGGTGGAACGACTCTGCGCCCTCCATCCGGGGGAGCGGATCGCGATCGTCAGCCATTGCGACGTGATCAAGGCCGTGCTGGCCCATTATCTCACGGTGACGCTCGACGGGCTTCACCGATTCGATGTTGCGCCCGCATCGGTCAGCGCGCTGGCGGTGTGGCAAGGTGGTGGAAAGGTGCTGGGCATGAATGAGGCGGTGGTGGCATGAGAATCGCCTTCTACGGATCGAGCCTGCTTTCCTCTTACTGGAATGGCGCGGCCACTTACTACCGCGGGCTTCTGCGCGATCTCGCGGGGCGCGGGCATTCCGTGATCTTCTATGAGCCCGACGCTTTCGACCGCCAGAAGCACCGCGACATCGAGCCGCCGCCCTGGGCCGAGGTGCGGGTTTACGAGGCCACGGAATCCGCCATGCGCGCGGTGGTGGCGGAGGCCGCGCGAGCCGATGTGGTGGTGAAGGCGAGCGGCGTCGGCGTGTTCGACGACGCGCTGATCGAGGGAGTGATGAAGGCGGCCCGCCCCGACGCCATTCGCATCTTCTGGGACGTGGACGCGCCCGCGACGCTTGCCGAGATCACCCCGGCGCCGGATCACGCGCTGCGCCGCACCCTGCCCTCGCTCGATTTTGTGCTGACCTATGGTGGCGGCCCGCCGGTGATCGCCGCCTATGAAGGGCTGGGCGCGCGGCGCTGCATTCCGATCTACAACGCGCTCGACCCCGAGACCCATCATCCCGTGCCGGCCGATCCGCGTTTCCAGGCGGACCTGTCCTTCCTCGCCAACCGCCTACCGGACCGCGAGGCGCGGGTGGAGCAGTTCTTCCT
>DATCMG010000366.1:0-4820 GCA_036563555.1 Roseomonas sp.
TCACGGATGATGCGTCCCCACTTCTCCGCGTCGCTG
Source organism: Roseomonas sp. (assembly GCA_036563555.1). GTDB lineage: Bacteria > Pseudomonadota > Alphaproteobacteria > Acetobacterales > Acetobacteraceae > Roseomonas. The sequence goes on from DATCMG010000366.1 coordinate 37, forward strand.
CGCTGCAGCGCTGCGAGGTCGGCGGGCGTGTTGCGCGCGGCCGGTGGGATCACGTAGCCCTGCTCGCCGAAGAAGCGCCTCACCTCGGGCCGGTCCAGCGCTGCCAGCGTCTCGGCCCCCATCCGCCGCAACGCCGCCTCGGGGGTTCCGGCGGGGGCATGGACGGAGTTCCACCCGGCGGCCTCGAAGCCCGGCATGTCCGCCTGCTGCATGGTCGGCAGCTCGGGCAGCGCCGCGACACGCTCCGGCGTCGTCACCGCGAGCGCCCGCAGGCGACCGTTCGCGATTTCCGGCACCGCGGGCAGGATGGTGCTGAACGCGAAGGCGATCCGCCCGGCCATCAGGTCGAGCAGCACTGGCGCCGAGCCCGAATAGGCTACATGCGTCACCTCGATCCCCGCGCTGCGGCCGAAGAGCAACCCCGTGAGATGCGCCGTGCTGCCGGCCCCGTAGGAACCGAACATCAGCCCGCCCTCCCTTGCCTTGGCATGCGCGATGAGGTCCGTCACCGAGCGCACGGGAAGTCGCGGGTCCACCACCAGCACGAAGGGCACCATTGCCAGAAGCACCACGGGCACCAGGTCACGCTCGGCGTCGAAGGGAATCCGCCCGTAGAGAAACGGGTTCATCGCCAGCGAGGAAGTGCCGACCACGAAGTTGTAACCGTCCGGCGGCGACTGCGTGATCAGCTGAGTGCCCATGATGGTGTTCGCCCCGCCGCGGTTCTCGATCACGATCGGCTGGGCCAGGCGCTCCGACACATGACGCATCACGGTGCGTGCCAGGATGTCGGCGCCGCCGCCAGGAGCGTAGGGCACGACAAGCCGCAGCGGCCAGCTGGGCCAGGTCTCCGCGGCGGCCACCCGGGCAGTGCCGGCCGGGAGCGCCAAGCCGGCCCCGGCGCGCAGCATGTTACGTCGCAGCATCGGCGATCCCTTCACTCAGGTGCCGGCGGCCTGCGGCCGCGGCGTTTCCAGGAACTCCCGGAGCGTCGCGTCCAGGGCTTCCGGGTTCTCGTGCGCGATCCAGTGCCCGGCCTTTGGAACGATGCGGATGCGCGCATCGGGGCAGAGGGCGCGCAGGGCCTCCTGGCGCTCCCGCAGCCCCCAATAGGCGGGCTGGTCCTCGGCGCCCCAGACCGCATTGGCCGGCGTGCGCAGCTGCCCCAATGCTCGCCGAAGCGCGCCCTCGGCGGCAAAGCCGCGCGTGTCGAGCCGCGCGTGGCGCGAGTTCCAGTCCTGCAAGGCCAGGGCAAGGGCGTCGATCTTCGCGGGATCCGCGATCATCATGCGAGCCAGGTTGGTGCGATGCGCCTCGACGAGTGCCTCGCCCGCCTTGCCGCGCACCTTCTCGAGAAGGATCGGCCTTCGTGCCGGCACCAGCCCCCCGGCACCAACGAGCGTGGTGGAGCGAACCCGCGCGCCGAGCCGCACGGCCGCATGCGCGGCGACGGTGGCCCCGAAGGAGAAGCCGACGATGTCGCAGGCCTCCTCCGGTGAGGTCAGCACCTCCAATCCTCCAGCGACAACGCCGGCGATGGTCTCGATGGTCCCGGGCTCCGGCGGCAGATCGGATTCCCCAAGCCCCGGCAGGTCGGGTACCAGGACCCGCCGCCGGTCGCTCCATCGCGGAATGATGCGGAGCCAGTGTCGCCAGGATCCGGAGCCGCCGTGGAACAGCACCAGCGGCGGCCCTTTGCCCCAGGCGTGCCAGACCATCCTCCCGGCGCCGCAGGGTGTCTCCGCCCGCCGCGCCGTCCCGAGCAGGGCTGCGACCTCGGACGGCTCCTCCAGTAGGGTTGCGGCACCTGTCATGGATCAGCAGGCATGGATCAGCCGGCGGTCGGCGGCACGAAGGGGTAGGGCACCGGCTCACGCCCCCGATAGGGCAGGGCGACGACCGCGGAACCCGGCGTCGACTCCACCCCCTTCTCGTTGGTGATGCCGACATCGAGATCCACCAGCCCGTAGGCCGGCGTTTCGCGCTTGCCTGTGACCCTGGCCCAGACGGAGAGCGTCTCGCCCACCACGTTCATGGCGCGGAACTGGAACTTCACCTGCCAGGCCCAGCCGTCGCGCCCCGCCCAGTCCTTGAGGAGCTGGGCAATGAACTGCTGCTTGAGCGAGCCGTTGATCAGCAAGCCCGGAAGCTTGTCATGGCCGGTGGCGAAGGGCAGGTCGTAGTGGATCTTGTGCCAGTTCTCCATCGCCGCCGACCAGCGCATCAGGTGCGGTGTGGTGAAGGGCCCCTTGGCGAGCGGCCCCACCATATCGCCGATGGAGATGTCTTCGAAATTCATTCTCGCGCGCATGCTGCTCACCGCCGGATGATGGTCTTGCGCGCGCGCAGCAAGAGCTGGCCCGCCTCGGTTGTGAACTCGGTCTCGAAGATCACGAGGAGCATCGGGCCCGATTTGCTCTGCCGTTCCTGGATATCGGCGTAGCGGGATTTTTGCAGGACCCTCTCGCCGTGGCGGGCATAAGCGTAGAACTCCACCTCGGCGCCGCCGTTGAGCAGCGCGAGGCCGGGCAGCGGCAGCTCGGGCAGGCCGTTGCCGACGCCCATGACGATGCCGTCGAAATCGGGATCATGCGCGCGCTCAGTGAGCACGTCCGGCGAGCCGAAGGGCGTGCGGAACATGAAGGAGGGATAGAGGGGCGGCGCCACCGCGCCGCCGTAGCGCGCCCCCGCCTCGGCCGAGGCGTAGGCCGGGTCAGGGTCCATGATCGCCTGCGCATAGCGGCGGACCGCCCCGGCCTCGACAGGGTCGCAGGCAGGGAAGGGTTCGCCTTCCTGCCCGATGAACGCTCGTATCTCGTCTGTCAGCAGCGCCATGCCAGATGGTCCTCTGTCGTGATCTCTGCGGTGCGCTCAGCCGGCGTCCCGCGGGAGGTCTCCCTTGCGCCAGCCCTCGTCGAGGCCGATGACGCCGAGCGCCGCGAGCGCCTCGATCTCCGCCTCGGCGTAGCCGACTGCGCGCATGACTTCGGCCGTGTGCTGGCCCAGTCGCGGCGGCGGCAGGACGACCCCGGCCGGGGTCTCGCTCAGCTTCACCGGCAGTCCGGCCATGCGCATGGTTCCGAGGCCGGGCAGCTCGATGGCCGCCACCATCTCGCGCGCCAGCACCTGCTCCTCGGTCACCACCTTGTCGATGCGGTTGATCGGGCAGCACGGCACCTCATGGGCCTTGAGGCGCGCCTGCCAATGCGCGACGGGGTGTGGCGCGATCGCCGCGCCGATCAACTCGATCAGCTCCGCGCGATGCTCGACGCGGCGCCCAGCATCGGCGAAGTGCGGGTGGTCGATCCAGTCCGGCCGCTCCAGCGCCTCGCAGAGGCCGCGCCACATGCGCTGGTTGAAGGCGGAGATCACGATCCAGTCGTCGGACGCCTTGAAGGCCCGGTAGGTCGGGCTGGTCAGCGCGCCGCTGCCGCTCGGGCCGGGAACTTCTCCAGAGGCGAAGTAGCGGGTGACGAAATGCGCGAGCATCGCCATCTGGCCCTCCAGCAGCGAGGTGTCCACCCGCTGCCCGCGGCCGGTGCGGTGCCGCGCCTCCACCGCCATCATGACGCCAATGGTCGCCAGCATGCCGGCGCCGATATCGGCCACCGACATGCCCATCTTCACCGGGCCGCCGCCCTCCTCTCCGGTGATGCTCATGCCGCCGGCATAGGCCTGCATAAAGAGGTCGTTCGCCGGTTCCTCGGCTCGCGGACCGCTCGCACCGAAGCCGCTGACGGAGCAGTAGATCAGGCGCGGGTTGGCGGCCTGCAGGCTCTCCCAGTCAAGGCCGGCGCGCGCCAGAGCACCGATACGGTAGTTGTCGACCAGGACATCGGCGCCCGCGATCAGGCGACGCGCCACCTCGGCGCCCTCCGGCGATTTGAGGTCCAGCGCGACGCTGCGCTTGTTGCGGTTGGCCGAGCCGAAATAATAGCCCATGGCGCCGTCGAAATGCGGCGGCCAGGAGCGGCTGTCGTCACCGGCGCCGACACGCTCGATCTTCACGACCTCGGCGCCGAAGTCGCCGAGCGTCATGGCGCAGAAGGGCCCGGCCATGGCGACGCCAACCTCGACCACGCGCAGCCCGGCAAGGGGCCCGCTCATGGCGTCGGTCGGGCCGGACACGTCTCAGGCCGATACGGGTGGATCACGATCTTCTCCCAACGGTTAGGGCCGACGTCGCGCATCGGTCCCGCTTTTGATCAGGCTGCCTGGCCTATTTCCACAGCCGCGCCGAGGGTGGCGATGTTGTTCAGCCGTTCGAACAATGTCGTTGCGCGCGCGCCTTCGCCGGCTACCTGCAGGCAGTCCACGAACTTCGCGCGCAGCTCGGCGTCGTTTAGCGGCACGGCGGCGTGGCCCCGGGCGCGGCGCACGGCCTCCTCGATCCGCTCGCCGCTGCGGAGCACGACCCGCACGACGTCCACCGGCGCGTAGCCCGGCAGGTCCGGGTCGGTCTCATCGGTGGGCGTCACGGCAACGCGCGCCATCAGGGCCTGCACGTCGGGGCGCCGCACGAAGGCATCTGTCAGCTCCGTCAGGCCCACCTTGCCGGCAATCAGCGCGCAGGCCATGTCGAATTGCGCGCTGAACTTCGCCTCCAGCCCGGTCTGCGGCAGGGCGTTGCGCAGCACAGCGGCATGCGCGCGGCTGATCACCACCTCGATTGCCTCGACCTCCTCCGCCCGCACGGGGTGGCGCGCGACCAGGGACAGCATCGCGTCCGTGGAGCGATGGCCGCAGTAGCAGATCGGGAACTTCTTAATACTGAGCCGGTGCTC
>DATCMG010000099.1:0-8624 GCA_036563555.1 Roseomonas sp.
TGCCCTCCAGCAGCTCCCAGGCTGGATCGAGGATTACAACGAAAGCCACCCCCACAAAGGCTTGCGAATGCTCTCACCCCGTGAGTTCATCCTCTCGCAGTCTCAACCAGCCCCGTGTCCGGTTTGACGGGGGCAACTCCAGGCGTGGCGATCGAGCGCCAGACGCTCGCTGACTGGGTCGGCCACGGCGCCTAGTGGCTGCGCCCCCTGGCGGAGGCGATCGGCACCTGCGCCCTGGCTCAGGGCGTGATCTGGACCGACGACACGCCCATCCGTGTCCTCGCCCCGGGGCGCGGCCGGACGCGCGTGGGCCGGTTCTGGGTCTACGCCTTTGACCCCCGACCTTGCGGCGGCCCAGAGGACGGGCATGGGCCGCCAGCGGCGTTCTACTGCTACTCGCCGGACCGCAAGGGCGAACGACCACGGGAGCACCTGGCCGGGTATGCGGGCTGGCTGCACGCGGATGCCTATGCCGGCTACAACGTGCTCACCGCGGCCAAGGGCGGCAAGCCACAGCCGATCATCCATGTTGCCTGCATGGCGCATGCGCGGCGGGAGTTGTTCAAGGTCTACGAGGCGACCAGGGCGCCCATCGCCGAAGAGGCGCTACGGCGGATCAGCGAGCTCTATGCCATCGAGACGGAGATCAATGGCTTGCCCGCCGAACAGCGCCGCGCGGCACGCCAGGCGCAGAGCAAGCCGCTGCTGGAGGCGCTGCACGCGTGGATGCTGCAGCAACGGCGCCGGCTGTCGGGCAAGTCGACGCTCGGCAAGGCGCTGCAGTATGCGCTTAATCGCTGGGATGCGCTGGCGCGCTACATCGAGGACGGCAGGTTGTCGATCGACAATAACTTGTCCGAGCGGCTGCTGCGCGGCATTGCAGTGACAAGAAAGAACTTCCTGTTCGTCGGCAGCGATGCAGGCGGGCAGCGCGCCGCAATCATCTACACCATCGCGGAGACCGCGAAGCTGAATGGCCTGGATCCCGAGGCCTACATCGCCGCCGTCCTCGACCGCCTCGCCCATGGTCATCCCATCAGCCGGCTCGACGAGCTCCTGCCCTGGAACTTCCAGGCACAGCGTCAAGCCGTGTGAATGGGCTTACGCTTACGTCCATGCTGTTGGAGGGAATCGATTGGCGGAACCCGCAGCGCGTCTGGCGGCCGAGCGCGACGTAGCGGGTTTCGCTTGCTCCGACGCGGCAGGGCTTGCGACGCTTCGTGCGTGACGACGCCACCCGACGAGCGCGGCGAGGAGACGGAGGAGGTCCTCCTCCTGCGCGCTGCCCTCGCAGCCGCTGAGGCGCGCATCGCCGCCCTCGAGGCCATGCTCCACGCCGCCAACCGCGCGCGGTTCGGAGCGAGCGCTGAGCGCGTCGATCCGGGCCAACTCGTCCTTGCCCTTGGCCGCGAAGTACCACCCCCACCGCCCGCGAACGATGCGCCGCGCGAGGACGGGGGTCGAGGGCGCCCCCCGGCGCGCCGGAACCGCGGGGCGCTGCCGCCGCACCTCGAGCGGGTGGAGCGCATCGTCGAGCCCGCGAGCCGCGCCTGCCCCTGCTGCGGAGGCGAGATGCACGCGATCGGCGAGGATCGGTCGGAGCGGCTCGACGTCGTGCCTGCCAGACTGCGGGTGCTGGTCACCGTCCGTCCACGCCTCGCCTGCCTGGGCTGCGCGAGGGGCGTCCATCAGGCACCCGCGCCGGAGCACGCAGTCGGCCGCGGGCTTCCGACCGAGGCGCTGCTGGCCCACGTCCTGGTCGCGAAGTACGGCGACGGCCTGCCGCTCACCCGCCAGGTCGGGATCCTGCGACGGAGCGGGGTCCTCCTGGACCGCTCGACCCTTTGCGACTGGGTGGGGGCCGCCTGCTGGTGGCTCCGGCCCCTCTACGACCGGGGCCTTGTCCATGTCCGCGGCCAAGCCCGGGTGTTCGCCGACGACACGCCGCTGCCCACCCTCCAGCGCGGCCTCGGCCTGACCCGCAAGGGCGCCCTCTGGGCCTATGCCGTGGACGACCGACCATGGCAGGGCCGGGTGCCGCCTGCGGTCGCCTATGTCTACGCGCCGGACCACAAAGGCGAGCGATCAGCCGCCCACCTCAAGGGCTTCCGGGGCGTTCTGCAGGTCGACGGCCATGACGGGTTCAAGGCCATGGGCCGGGAGCGCCGCGACGGGTCAATCGTCCTCGCCTTCTGCTGGGCGCATCTCAGGCGGCGCTTCTTCGAGGTGCATGCGGGGACGAAATCCCCGGTCGCGGCGGAGGCCCTGCTGCGCATCGGCGAGCTCTACGCGATCGAGCGCGAGATCCGCGGTCGCTCGGCCGAGGAGCGCCTCGCCGTGCGCCGCAAGCGGAGCGCGCCTTGCATCGCTGCCCTCGAGACCTGGATGCGGGCGCAGCTCGACACCCTCAGCCGCGGCTCCAAGCTCGCCGAGCACATCCGCTACGGCCTGCGGCACTGGAGCGGCCTCGTCCGGTTCCTCGAGGACGGCAGGCTTGAGCTGGACACGAACACCGTCGAGCGGCAGATCAGGCCCGTGGCCATCACGCGCAAGGCAGCACTCTTCGCGGGCAGCGAGGGAGGCGGGGCGAACTGGGCGATCGCGACGACGCTTGTCCGCACCGCGCTGATGCATGGCCGCGATCCGGAGGCTTGGCTCACTTCCGTCATCGAGCGGATGGTCCGCAGCGAGGTCCGGGCCACGGAGATCGACACGCTCCTGCACTGGCACCCCGAGCCGGACGCAAAGGACGCCGCGTGAGCCGTCGGGCGCGCATCCCGGCCCTGGCCCTCGACGACCTCGAGGCCTGGCTCGCCGCCCAGCCCGACATCACCCGCCGGAACTGGACCGTCTCCTCCATCGACGGCTTCGCGACGGCCCTCGCGGTTGGCCCCGAGCGGGTGCCGACAGACGACTGGCTCCGCGTGATCTTCGGGCCGAGCCTCCCGACGACCTCAATGGGCCTCGGTGCAGTCTCGGCCGTCCTCGAGCACGCCAACGCCGTCCGGCAGGGGCTACGGCTCGACGGCGGCCGGCACTGGCGCCCGCTCCTCCTTCGCGAGGAGGACGGCACCGTCCTCGCCCAGCCCTGGGCAGCGGGCTTCATGTTCGCGGTCAAGCGCTGGCCCATCCCCTGGTGTCCGATCTTCGAGACCGGCAACCACGTCACGTTCATGCTGCCGATCATCGCCCTCGAGGCCGAGGAAGAGGTCGAGCGGCTCACCGCCGTGCGTCCCGAAGCCCGCGCCCACATGGCCAGGGCCCACCACCACGTCCCCGAGGCTGTCTGCACCATCCGCGACTACTGGCAGGCCCGCCGCGCCAACTCGGCCTGACCTACGTCGCCAGCACGCCACCGCCGGAGTGAGGCGCAGACAACGGTTGACGCGCAACCTGTCGAGGATCAGGAACACCTTGCTTCCAGCATCGCGAGCCAAGCTTGCCATGAAGTCGATCAACATTGGCGCGGTGATCGCGCCATTGAGCACCCGCCAGCGCAGTTCGCCCTTATTGGTCACCGCCGAGATCAGGCCGATGTTGGCACGCCTGTGGTTGGGCCGGACCACCGGCGTTTGCCCGCGCGGCGCATAGCTCCGGCGCGCACGTCGTTGGAGCACAATCCGGTCTCGTCGACCCAGGAGATGACGCCCCTCTCGCGCCGTGCCCGCGCCACGATCGCCGGGTACTCCTGCCGCAGCCAGTGCTGCACCTCGGCCGAACGCTGTTCGTGGGCGCGCCGCAGCGGATTCTGCGGCGTGAAGCTCCAGCGCGCCAGGTAGATCCCCATCGTGCGACCGCCAGGCGCACGCCACAGCGCTGCCCGGCCAGCGCCCGCACCGCCTGCCTGGCTCCACAGTGCATAGGCCAGGCCAAGCTCATCCGGAGTATGCCGGCGGATGAGGCGACGCACCTCCGCCTCCCGCACCGCCGTCAGGAACCACCCCGTGCTAGGCGCTGGCCCCCGCGGTCCGCTCCGCAACCCGGCCTCGCCTCGGGCCGCATAGTGCTTGCAAATATCGAATACCCCGTTGCGGGTCAGCCCGACCTGGCCCGCAATCGCCTCATAAGTAAGCCCACTCTCGCGCAGGCCGATCACCTGCCGCCGCCGCTCCTGTTGCGCCCCCGGCGTCAGGCTCCGCATGTCGCCATGTACCATCGCCAGGGAATCGGTGCCAACCAGACGCTTTCCAAGACCGCCCAGGTCGGATCAATAGCCCCGAGGATGCCATAGTCGGGGCGGCCGTGTCGGGTGCTGCGTTGGCGGAGGACCGGGCCGCTTAATGGCTCTCGCGCACTGGAAATCGGGGGCAGCCACCTTGGCAATGTCCGACCTGTCGGACATTTGCCGCTTCCGGAGGCGCCGAGCGCGACCGCGCCAGTAGTCTGGAACCGCAATCTTCCTGCGGTCCGCCGGTGCAGCAACTGCTGAACCGCTTCCATGCCAGCGGCGGGCTCGTCTATACCCGACAGCGACCGTACGGGCGCGGAGGGGGGCTCCTCGCAGTTCGGCAGAGGGGGGGCCATGGACGGCTTGGCTGTTGACCTGCCCAGGGGCAGGGAGGGGGTGCCGAAGACCCGGCGCACCCGCATCGTGGTTATTGCGTCGGGCAAGGGCGGATCGGGCAAGACGACGACCACCCGCAACCTGGCGGTGGCGGCAACCCAGGCGGGGATGACGGTCAGGACCGTGGACCTCGACGAATCCCCCACCCTCACGGCATGGATCTCCCGGCGGCCGGACGACGTCCCCCGCATCGAGCACACGGAAATGCCGCTGAAGCGGATTAACCCACGGGACTCCCTGGACAAAATGCTTGAAGCATTGACCGGAGCCGACATCGTGTTCGTCGATACGCCGCCGTCGCTTCCCGAGCATCCTCAGCGGGCCAAGGAACTGTTCAAGGCGGCAGACCTCCTCATCATCCCGACGCAGCAGTATGACGAGGACATCGAGGCGGTGACCGCCTGGGCAGGCGCCGCGCGCGAGAGCCAGATCGAGACGCTCGTCCTGCTCAACAGGACCCAGCGGCGTGAGAAGTCGCTTGAGCAAGCCAAGCGCCGCCTGGTTAAGCTCGGCGCGTTGTGCCCGATCGACGTCCCACATTTCGCTGACATCCCCAAAACCTTCCGACACGGAGTCGGGGTCGCGGAGCTGCGCGGCGCCAAGGGGGGCGCGGACTACGAGGCGATCATGGACCACCTCCGACGGACACTGAGGATCTGATGATAAACCAGGGCGTACCCAAGAAGCTGTCGCTTCGCCGCCTGAAGCAGGATGCGGGCGACGAGGGCATCCCGCTCCCGAATCCACAGTCGGAGCGTATGCAGTCGGTGACCATCCAGGCGACCTCACTGGAAACCAGGGCCGAGTACGTTAAGGAGATCGGGCGCCTGTGGACGCAGGCGCAGGATCGGTTCCTCCAGATTGGCAACTACCTCATCTTCGCCAAAATGAAGCTCCAGCACGGCGAGTACGAGCGGATGATCTCGGAGGAACTGCCGTTCCAGCGCTCCGTGGCGCATGCCCTGAGGGCGGTGGCGGAGGCCGTCAGGGACGAGCGCCTCTTCAAGGACGAATTGCCGAACAGCTACTCGACGGCCTACCTCCTGACCTCTCTACCGGACGACGGCATAGAGGAGGCCCGCAACCGCGGCTTAGTGGGACCGGATGTCCGGAGAGCCCAGGTGGCCCAGTTCTGCCGAGAGTTCCGGCAGAAGGGTCTGCCGAACACGACATCGCAGAGCCTCCTCCTGAAGGAGCGGGACGCGCTGCTCCTGCAGCGCAGGCGCATCGACGAGAGGCTCTCCCAGATCGAGCGCGCCCTTGGCGAGCAGGGAAAAGGCGGCCGGAGGCGCGGCGCAGTGATCGACGGCAAGGCGATTGAGGTCGCCGCCGAGTAACCGGCACGCCGGCTGGCACTGGGAGCATGTCCGGCCGGTCGGACTTTCGTGTCGGGAGGGCTTCCCCGGACCGGCCGCGGCAGAACGGGCGGGGACCGACGGTGACGCGGCCCTCGGTCAGTAAGGGAAGCTGACGTCGTAGGCGCCGTTCTGCTCGTGGAGGGAAACCTCGTCGACCATCGTACTGGCGAGGGAGCGCAGGCGGTTCTGTCAGCTCTCGTACCAGAGAGGCCCGGATTGGCGAGGCGGGAACGGGATGGATAAGCTCCTGACGAGGTGAAGGGCGGCTGGGAGCCTGACATGGGGTGCGTGGGCTGCGGTTCGGCGCAGACGACGCGGCCTGTGTGGTCTGGTTTGTCTAGCCCGGGCCACCATCCATGAGCATTGCACCTACTCCTGCACCGGCAAGCCGCCCGCCTTGTTCTCGTATCGGGAGCGGAAATGCCCGTCACGGCTTAGCCCGGTCGAGCGGCTGGACGAGTTGGTGTGGGGGACCTGTGCGAACTGCTGGCCCTTCCCGACCAAGTGTCTCAAGCGCTAGCGCGGGCGCATGGCGGAGAATGGCTGCCGTAGACATTCCATAGTCGCCCGTGAACTAGGCCGATTTCAGGACGGTGCGGTTCGCGTCCGACGGGCGGTGCTGGTTTGGAGTGGCGCGATGACCAGACTGATGAACAACACCAAGAGCCACGCCAGCCAGGCCCGGAGCAGGCGGAGGTTGTGTCCTGCGGCGGCGAGGGTGAGGTTGGTAGCGTCGCCCTCGGTGCCGCGCAGGAAGTTGCGTCCGAGGTGGCCGTCGCTCTTCATGTGCCCGATGACGGGCTCGATGGCGTTACGCCGCCGCCGCTCGCGGCGGATGGTGGGCGTGATGCCGCGCTTCTGGCCGGCGAGGATGACTGGGAACTGGTCAGCGCCATGGCCACGGTAGCCGCGATCGACATAGGCACGCTCGATCTCGACGCTGGTGAGGCGTTCGGTCTGGGCGATCTGGGCGGCCAGGGTGTGGGCCGTCATAGGGATTGCCCGGCAGCGTGCGTGCGCTAAGGACGAGCTGACCACCGGGTGCGACGGCGTTCGTGGTAGCGAGCGAGACCTTCACGCCGAACTCGAAGCGCGCGTGCGCCTTGCCCTTGCCAATGCACTCGACCTCGGGGGCGTGCAGTGAGTAGAGCTTGTCGCGGCCACGGTCCTCGCGACGCTGCCTCAGCAGCCGAGCGACGAGTTCGAGCGGTTCGGCGAAGGCGGCCTTGGCCGGGGCGTTGCCGGTGATCTTCCGTAAGCGAGGCCCACGGGCCCTTGTTGGCCTCGGTGTCGGTCAGTCGGTTTTCGGGTCGGCCCAGCACCATGGCATGAGTTCGTCGATGCGGCTGTTAGGCCAGCCCTCGACGAGGCGGGTCAGCAGGTCGGCGAGGTAGCGCTGCGGGTCGACGCTGTTGAGCTTGATGCGGTGGATGGCCTCCGTCCCTTTCTGCGAGGGTAGCTCCACGGTGGCCGCGAACGGTCCACCCTGGGAGGAGCGAGATGACGAACGTCACCACGATCGGGCTCGACATCGGCAAGCGGGTCCTGCAGGTCCACGGCGCGGATGCGAGCGGACGCCCCGTCCTGCAGCGCAAGCTGAGGCGGGAGGAGGTGCAGCCCTTCTTCGCCTCCCTCCCACGCTGCCTCGTCGGCCTCGAGGCGTGCGGAACCGCGCACCACTGGGCACGCGAACTCCAGGCGCTTGGGCATGAGGTGCGCCTGATCCCGCCAGCCTTCGTCAAGCCCTATGTCGCGCGGCAAAAGAACGATGCGGCCGACGCCGCGGCCATCTGCGAGGCGGTGACCCGGCCGCACGTCCGCTCGACGACGGTGAAGTCAGTCGAGCAGCAGGGCGCGCGCGTGGTCCACCGGACGCACGAGCTGCTCTCCCGTCAGCGGGTCGCCCTCATGAACGCGATCCGCGGACACCTGGCTGAGTTCGGCATCATGGCCCCGAGCGGTCCGCAGCACATCGGGCGCCTGATCGAGCGGATCGCCGACGAGCGGACCCCGCTGCCCCGGAGCGCGCGCGAGGCGCTGAATGTTCTCGTGGATCAGCTCGTCGCCCTCTCGGCACAAGTCGACCGGCTCGAGGGCGAGATGAGGAGGCGCTGCAAGGCCGATGCGGAGGGAGCACGACTGCTTGCCGTGCCCGGCATCGGCCCGATCACGGCGAGCGCTATCCTCGCGGGTGTGCCCGACATCCGCGGCTTTCGGTCGGGACGGGACTTCGGTGCTTGGCTCGGCCTCGTGCCGCGCCAGAACTCCAGCGGCGGCAAGGACCGCCTCGGCCGGATCACCAAAATGGGTGATCGAACGATCCGACGCCTCCTCGTGACCGGCGCTATGGCCGTTATCCGGTGGGCGCGAGCTAAGGAGGGCTTCGGGGAGACCTGGCTTGGCCGGATCGTCGGGCGAAAGCCCCTGAGGCTCGCCGCCGTCGCCCTCGCGAACAAGACCGCGCGGATCGTCTGGGCGATGCTGTCCAGGGGAGAGGCGTACCGACCGGCCTGATAGGCACGCGATACAGCGGGCTCGAGGGCGACGGCTTGGCGCATCGGCACTGGTGGAGGTGATGACGCGACGGTCGATCGACGAGATCGGGACACCCAGGAAACCTGTACGCGCCTCGAGCGCGCCAGTTTGATCAGGACCCGATCCGCGGATCTCATCAAGGCCGGCGGCCGCAGTGCCGCCTCTCG
>DATCMG010000101.1:0-1632 GCA_036563555.1 Roseomonas sp.
TGCCCTCCAGCAGCTCCCAGGCTGGATCGAGGATTACAACGAAAGCCACCCCCACAAAGGCTTGCGAATGCTCTCACCCCGTGAGTTCATCCTCTCGCAGTCTCAACCAGCCCCGTGTCCGGTTTGACGGGGGCAACTCCACGTTGTCCAAGCGGGCCTGGAGCCCTGGCTGGGGCCGGGGGCGCGCATCGCGCTTGCGGGTGAGGGTGATGTTGCCCTTGGCCGTCACCAGGCGCAGGCCCTGGTGCTCGCGCTCCATGAGTTGGCGACCAACGCGGCCAAGCACGGCGCCTTGTCGCGGCCGGAAGGACGGATCTCTTGCCAGTGGGTGAGGAAACGATCGGAAAGTGAGGATGAGATTGTGGCGCTGCACTGGGCCGAGTCCGGTGGTCCACCGATCCCCCGTGAGCCGGAGCGGCGCGGCTTTGGCACGCGGCTGTTGACGCGCGGGATTGCGCGTGAACTCGGCCCCGGCGCCTCCGTCGCGCTCCGTTACCAACCTCATGGACTGCGCGCCACGATCTGCCTTGCTGCGCCCCGGGCTAACCAGAGCTGATTTTACATTCCTCCCGAGATGCAGAAGCGACGACTGAGGTATCATCCGATGGCCCGCGCCATGCCTCGCCCACGCAGAGTGCAGACAACCGTGCCGGATCGTGCCGGCAAGCGGCAGCCGGGCGGAGCGCTCCAACATGGCGGCCGCGCTAACCGGCGGGCCTTTCCCGTCGGTGCACCCTATTGAAGCGCGTCGAAAACTTTGAGAGCCAGTCTAAGCCCAGGGAGATCTGCCCATGTCTCAGTCCCCGGACCGGACAACCGAGTCCATGATGGCCGAGCTAGTGCACCACATGGCAGAATTGGTGCGGCAGCAAGCCGAAACCAATCGCCTTCTGCAGGAACTGTTGAAGCAGCGGGCTGGGAAGTAGCGAAGTGGCGTGGACGACGAGCGAACAGTCGAGCAGCGTCGAGCGCGTGTCGGGGTTCGTGGCGGAAGCACCATTTACTGTCTCGCGGGGGTGTGTTGCACCGGTCGGCCTGGCGATCGGCCCGGGGTAGGATGGTGAGGGGACGATGCCCTGCCTTTCTCGAGGAGAGCCGAGCTTGCCTTTCAAGGCGAATGCCGAGCGCCGTCATCGCATTCCGAAGCAGCGGTTCCGGGCGACGAACTGGAGTGAGTACGACGCCGCCCTGCGTGGGCGCGGCAGTCTGACGGTCTGGTTCACGGACGCGGCGATCGCGGCCTGGAAGGCGGAGCCCCGGACCACGCGCGGCGGGCAGCCGCGCTATTCCGCCCTGGCGATCACCACGGCCCTGACCTTGCGCGCGGTGTTCCATCTGGCTCTTCGCCAGACCGAGGGCTTGATCGGCTCCATTCTCTCTCTGCTCGGTCTGGATCTGGCTGTGCCGGATCACTCTACCCGCAGCCGCCGGGCCGAGACACTGGAGCTACCGCGGTCTCACCCCGGCAACCGCCCCGTGCACCTGTTGGTGGACAGCACGGGGCTGCAGCTGTGCGGGCCTGGCGAGTGGCTGGCCGAGAAGCACGGGAGCAGGACGCGCCGGGCGTGGCGCAAGCTGCACATCGGTGTCGACGCCGACACGGGGCGTATCGTCGCCTCGGCACTGACGGCG
>DATCMG010000396.1:0-21214 GCA_036563555.1 Roseomonas sp.
GAGCACCGTCTCCACCACCACGCTGACAAGCGAGCGCAGTGCCCCACCATGCCCGCGCCGCCAAGGGCCATCCAGCAGCATCGCGCCCCAGGCCAGCAGCTTCGGCACAAGCAGCAGCCCCATCGTGCCGATGAAAACCCATTTTGCGCGCACCGGATCGACCACCGGCCAGTCCGGGAACAGGGCTGGCCCCTGCGGGAAATAGACCGGCAGCACGAAGCGCGCCTGGAGGGCCAGCAGCACGCCGGAGATGAGGAAGAGCAGCCACATTGGCGCCGTGATGTAGGACCCGATCCCGACCAGCAGATGGCTCCGGCTAATCGGGTGCAGCCCGCGCGCCGGCAGAACGGCCAGGTGCTGCAGGTTACCCTGGCACCAGCGCCGGTCACGGATCGCAAGGTCCGACAGCGCCGGCGGGCTTTCCTCGTAGCTGCCGGGCAGCGCGGGGATGAAATGGATCGCCCAGCCGCGGCGCCGCATCAGCGCGGCCTCCACGAAGTCATGGCTCATTACCGTGCCGCCGAAGGGCTTGCGGCCGGGCAGGTGCGGCAGGCCCGCCGCCTGCGCGAAGGCCACCGTGCGGATCATCGCGTTATGGCCCCAGTAATTGCCCTCCGCCCCGTGCCAGAAGGCAATGCCATGGGCGATGACCGGCCCGTAGAGCCGCCCCGCGAATTGCTGCATCCGGGCAAAGAGGGACCGCCCGTTCACGATCACCGGCAGGCTCTGGATCAGGCCGACGCGCGGATGTGCCTCCATCGCGGCGGCAAGGCGGATCAGCGCCTCCGCCGACATCACGCTGTCGGCGTCCAGGATCAGGAATTGCGGAAAGGCACCGCCATGTCGCCGCACCCAATCCGCGATGTTGCCCGCCTTGCGGTCGATGTTCTTCGCCCGCCGGCGATAGAAGATGCGCGCACCGTCTCCCGCCCGCGCCCGCAGCGCGAGGAAGGCCTCCTCCTCCCGCGCCCAGGCATCGGGATCGGTGGTGTCGCTCAGGATGAAGAGATCGAAGGACTCCGCCGCGCCCGCCTCGCGCAGCCCTTCGCGCATGGCCTCCAGTCCGGCCAGCACGCGGCGCGGGTCCTCGTTATAGACGGGCATCAGCAGCGCGGTGCGGCCCGCCAGTGCCGGGAGCGGCGCGGCGGGGTCGATGCCCAGCCCCCAGCCGCCGCGCGAGACGACGCTCGCGATGCCGCAGAGGCTGCTGACGAAGGACAGCGCGATCCAGGCGAAGAGCGGCACGAAAAGCGCCAGCACCACCGCCCCCGGCGTGAAGGGTGTCGAGATGCCGAGCACCAGCGCCATCTCCCGCGCGCCGAACAGCGTCAGCAGCAGCGCGGCCCCGAAGACGAAGGCGCGCCGCAGGCCGATCCCCGGCGGCGCCGTGAAAGGGGGATCGGGGCGCTCTGGCCGCGTGCGGAAATCCTGCACCGGCATGTCCAGCGGCGCCTCGTCCGGCATGGCCGGCAGGCGGTCGAAGGCCCCGACGCGCGGTGGCGTCAGGGTGTCCAACGGAACAGCCATGTCTCGGTCAGCGGACCCTGGTCATTCTTCAGCAGGGCGCGCAACTCGACCAACTTCTGGTTGCCCGGCAGCAGTTCAAAGCTGGTGCGCCAGCCGCCGGTCTCCGGGTTGCGCTGGAGGACGGCATTCTCGATCCGCCCCGTGCTCGCCGAGACATCCAGCACGGGCTGCGCCCCTTCGGGCAGGGCCGCCAGGCGCCCGCCCGCCGCCTCCAGCACGAAAAGGCGCGTGCCCGGCGTCCGCGGCTTGCCGCCCTGGCGCGCTTCGGCGAACTGCGCGGGAGCCGGGCGGTCGCCACCGCCGAAGGCTGCGCCGCTCGCCCAGTGCAGGCGATAGACATAGCTGTATTCCTGCCTCGCTCGCAGCGGCGCCTTCGGCCGCCAGAAGGCGGCGATGTTGTCGTGGATCTCCTCCTGCGTCGGGATTTCCACCAGATGCACGGCGCCCTCGCCCCAATCGCCGATCGGCTCCACCCAGCAGCCCGGGCGGCGCTCGTAATGCGCTTCCAGGTCGTTGTAGTCGTTAAAGCCACGGCGGCGCTGCATCAGCCCGAAGCCGCGCGGATTGGCATCGGTGAAGACGCTGATCTGCAGCTCGCGCGGATTGGCCAGCGGCCGCCAGATCGCCTCGCCCCGCCCGGTGGAGAGCATCAGCCCGTCCGAATCATGCACGGCCGTGCGGTAGTCATCCGTGCCCAGCCTATCGAGCGGCGAGAGCAGGAACATGCTCGTCAGCGGCGCGATTCCCGCCGTGGTCATCTCCACGCGCGGATAGAGACGGGATTCGACGTCGAACACCGTCTCCTCGCCGGGGCGGATGGTGAAGCGGAAGGCGCCCGTGGTGCTCGGGCTGTCCAGCAGCGCATGCACCACCATGGAATTCCCTTGCGCCTGTGGGCGTTGCAGCCAGAAGGCGCGGAAGACCGGGAACTCCTCGCCGGAACTCTCCGCCGTCGCGATCGACAACCCGCGCGCCGAGAGGCCGTAGGTATGCCCCTTGCCGAGCGCCCGGAAATAGGAGGCGCCGACGAAAGCCGCGACCTCGTCGAAATGGTCCGGGCGGTTCATCGGGTTGGTAAGCCGGAAGCCGGCGAAGCCGAGATCCCTGCCCTGCGGCCCGCCGACCTCGGAAAGGGTAAAAGCCGCGGGGTCATAAGGGATCGGCGTCGCCTTCCCATCCGCCACCTCGAACAGCGCGACCTTCTGCTTGAACAGGAAGCCGCGATGGAAGGGCTGCACCTGGAAAGGCAGGTTTTCCGCCCGCCACAGCGCGCGCTGCGGGTCGTAGCGGATCGAGCGGTATTGGTCGTAGCCGATATCGCCCAGCCCACCCGGCAGGCGTTCATCGGGCGCCGAATAGGGCTTCGTCGCCAGGTCGCGGGCGATCTGGCGCACGGTGGTGTCGTCGAAGGGGCGCACAGGATCGTCGGCCGCCTCGGCGCGGTCATACAAGGTGCCCGGGATGCTGGGCATCAGCCCGGCCATGGCCAGTCCGGCGATCAGGGCGCGGCGGTGCAATGGGATCTCCGTCGTGTTGCCTTAACCCATGCAAGGCGTCGGCCCTACAACGGGGTGGGATGGAATGGTTTCGTGCCGCACCGCAAAATGCCCCGCTCGTGTTCGGCTGGGCGCGCGAGAGAAAGGTTGGGCGACCGTGGCCATCCTGCGCTGCCTCGCGTAAGCCCGGAGCATGAGCGCCCGCGCCGCCCGCCAGAATCTTGCCGCCGATCCCGTGCTCGGCCCCGTCATCGCCCAGGTCGGCGCCATGCGCCTGAAGCCGGTGAAGGACCGCGAGCCTTATGAGGCCCTGATCCGTGCCATCGCCCATCAGCAGGTGCATGGCCGCGCGGCAGAGGCGATGCTGAACCGCCTGATCGCCAACACGCCGCACCACCCCTTTCCCTCTCCCGAGCAGGTCCTGGCCCTGCCCGAGGGCGCGCTGCGGGCCTGCGGCTTCTCCGCGGCCAAGCAGGCCGCCATCCTGGACATTGCTCATAAATCGGCCGCCGGCTGGGTTCCCACCCGCCGTGCCGCCGCCCGCCTTTCCGACGCGGCGCTGATCGAGCGGCTCGTCGCCCTGCGCGGCGTGGGCCGCTGGACCGTGGAGATGCTGCTGATCTTCACCCTGGGCCGGCCCGACATCCTGCCCGTGGACGATTTCGGCGTGCGCGAGGGCTACCGCCTTGCCGCCGGGCTGGAGACGCAGCCGAAGCCGAAGGAACTTGCCGCCATCGGGGAACGCTGGGCGCCGTTCCGCTCCGCGGCGGCCTGGTATCTCTGGCGGGCTGCGGATCTGAACAAGGACGGACGGTTCAAGGCTCCGGCTGCGATCTGACGAGGCTATATCGGCAGGAAGCCTTCCATCACGGCGGCGAAGCCCTCGGGCTGCTCCGCATGGATCCAGTGCCCCGCCCCCTTCACCGTGACGAAGCGCGCGGCCGGGAAAAGCGCGCGGATCACGGGCCGGTTCTCCGGCCGGATATAGGTCGAGTGCTCCCCCTGCACGAAAAGGGCCGGGCCATCGAAGCGCGCCCCCTCGGGCGGCGCCCAGCCGAGGATGGCCGGCATCGAAGCGCCGATCCCTTCCAGCCCGATTCGCCATCCCGAGGCGTCCGGCAGGCGATTGGTCAGGATGAAGGCGCGCACGCCGGCATCGGCCTCGGCGGGGGCAAGGAGCGCATCCGCCGCGGCACGCGCGGTGCCCGGCGGCACGGCGCGCATGGCGGCCACCAACTCCCCCCATCGCGGCGGGTAGGCGACTGGCGCGACGTCGGAGATGACGAGCCGCGCCACGAGGCCGGGCGCGGTCAACGCGAGCATCATTGCCGCCTTGCCGCCCATGGAATGCCCCATCACATCCGCCCGCGCGATCCCGCGCGCTTCCATGCTCTCCGCCACGTCGGCGGCCATGGATCGATAGTCCATCACCGGCGCATGCGGGCTTGCGCCGTGGTTCGGCATGTCGAAGGCGACCACACGGCGCCCGCCCGCAGCCAGCCGCCGCTGCAACGCGCCGAAGTTCCGCGCCTGACCGAACAGCCCGTGCAGCAGGACCAGGGGACGCCCTTCGCCCTGCTCGATCGCGTTGAGAATCATCGCCCGCTCCTCACCCCCGAAGCGCGAGCAGCACGCTGGCCGCGACCAGCGCTCCGCCCAGCCATACATCCCATCCCACCGTCTCCCCGAGCCAGAGCGCGCCGCCCGCGACACCCAGCACCGGCACCAGCATGAACCCGACCGAGGCCACGGTGGAGGGCAGGCGACGCCCGGCCTCGATCACGCTCCAGGTCCCGATGGGCGCCGCCACCAACCCGATGAAGGCGGCATGTGGCCAGGCGCCCGGGCCGATCCCTCCGCCGGGCTCGCGCAGCAGGGCCAGAGGCACCATGAGCAGCGTGCCGATCACGAAGCAGAAAGGCAGCAGTTCCATCATGGGCCGCGCCGGCGGTAGCCGCCGCGTGATCACGATGGCGACGCTCCAGGACAGGGCCGCCCCGATCAGCAGGAAATTGCCCAGCAGCACGCCGGGCTGCGACCAATCGACAGACCAGGGTCCGACCAGCACGGCCGCCCCCGCCAACCCCAGCCCCGCCGCACCCCAGCGCCAGGCCGAGACCCGCTCCCCCAGCACGATCACGGAGAGCGGCACGAGCCAGTAAATCGTGACATTCGACAGCACTGCGATTCGCCCCGCCGGCAACAGGGCGAGCGCGATATGCGTCAGCGCGAAGAACCCGCCGAGTTGCAACAGCCCGACTGCCAGCACCGCCGGCCAGTCCTGCCGCGCGGGCCAACGCAGCCTGCGGAGCAGCAGCAGCATCGTGGCGGAGGCGAGCGCTGCCAGCCCCGCACGGCTGATCGCGAACCAGATCGGCGTCGCATCCCGCAAGGCATCCTTGGTGATCGGCCAGACCCCGCCGAAGAGCAGGACGGCGATCGCCAGGAGCCGCAGGTCGCGGGGATTCACCCGCCCGGCTCAGCCAAGCGTCAGCACGATCTTGCCGATATGGGCGCCGCTCTCCATCAGCCGGTGCGCCTCGGCCGCCTGGTGCAGCGGGAAGGTTTCGTGGATGTGCGGCCCGCAGCGGCCCGCCGAGAGCACCGGCCAGACCTTCTCCTCCAGCGCGCGGGCAATGGCGCCCTTCTCGGCGGTGGTGCGGGGCCGCATGGTGCTGCCGGTCACGGCCAGGCGCTTGAGCATGATCGGCCGGATATCGGCCTTCTCCACCTCATGCCCGCCCATCAGCGCGATGATCACCAGCCGTCCATCCGTACCCAGCACGCGCAGGTTCTTCTGGAAATAGGAAGCGCCGAGCATGTCGAGCACGACATCGGCGCCCTTGCCTGATGTGACGCGCTTCATCTCCTCGGCGAAGTCCTGCGTCTTGTAGTCGAAGGCCTCCTCCGCCCCGAATTCCAGGCAGGCCGCCACCTTCTCCGCGCTACCGGCCGTCGCGAAGGGCCGAGCCCCGAATTCGCGCGCGAGTTGCAGCGCCGTGGAGCCGATGCCGGAGGTGCCGCCATGCACCAGCACCACTTCGCCGCTGGACAGCCGCCCATGGCCAAAGAGGTTGGCCCAGACCGTGAAATAGGTTTCGGGCACCGCCGCGGCGCGCACGGCGTCGTAGCCATCCGGCCAGGGCAGGCACTGGGCCGCGGGGGCGACCGCAAATTCGGCATAGCCGCCACCATTCGCCAGGGCGCAGACGCGGTCGCCGAGGCGGAACCGCGTCACTCCGTTCCCCAGGGCCACCACCTCGCCGGCCACCTCCAGCCCGATTACCGGGCTCGCGCCCTTGGGCGGGGGATAGAGGCCCTTGCGTTGCTGCACATCCGGGCGGTTCACGCCGGCGGCCATCACCCGGATCAGCACCTCGTCCTCGGCCGGGCGCGGCAAGGGGCCGGTGGCGGGCACCAGCACCTCCGGCCCGCCGCCCTGGCCATGGGTGATATAGGTCATGCTGTCGGGCAGGTTCGGCATCGGGCGGGCGTCCTCCGGGCGGGGGCGGAAGGTCGTCGCGGGAACATCGCCCGTCAAGCGTGCGACCCGGTCTTGCGCGGAAACGCCTCTGCGGCGACCATTGGGCCACCCCACGGAACGCGAGAGGAACGAAGGGACCATGCGCCCGGCCGCGCCGCGCCGCAGCCTCCTCGCCGCGCTCACCTTCGGCCTCGCCCCTTCGGGCGCGGGGGCGCAGGTGGCGGGGGCACAGACCGCCGCCCCCGCCGCCGCGGAGTGGCGCTTCGGCGCGATCTACCCCCTCTCCGGCGCCCCTGCCCTGCTAGGGGATGAGTCCTTCCGTGGGCTCGAAATGGCGGTGGAGGAGCGCAACGCTGCCGGCGGCCTGCTCGGCCGCCCCATTCGCCTGATCCGTGCCGACACCCCTGACCAGGCCGCCGCGGTGGCCGAGACGCGCCGGCTGATGGGGGCGGAGCGTGCCAGCATCCTTTTCGGCAGCTACGACTCCCAGCTCTCCTTCGCCGCGACCCAGGTGAGCGAGGCCCAGGGCATTCCCTTCTTCGAACTGGGCGCGATCGCGGACAGCATCACCGAACGCGGCTTCCGCAACCTTTATCGCACCTGCCCCCGCGCCAGCGACTTCGCCCGCGTCTCGGCCGAGGCGGTCGCGGGCGTATTGCCGCCCCTTCTGGAGATTCCACGCGCGGCGCTCCGCGTGGGGATCCTCCATGAGGAGGGGCTCTATGGCAGCTCCGTCTCGGAGTTGCAGACGGGACAACTGCGGGAGGCAGGCATCCAGGTCGTGGAAAGCGTCGCCTATCCCGTGCGCAGCACCGATCTTGCCCCCGCCGTGCAGCGATTGCGCGAGGCCTCGGTCAATGTGCTGCTCCATACGGCCGGGCAGAACGACGTGATCCTGCTCTTCCGCAACCTGCGCGAAGCCGGCTGGCGGCCGCGCATGGTGATCGGCAGCGGCGCCGGCTACAGCCTCACCGACACCGCCCGCGCGCTCGGCCCCGCCATCGACGGGGTGATGAATGTGGACTTCACCCAGTTCGCCATCGCGGACCGCGTGGCCCCCGGCAACGCCGCTTTCGCCGAGGCCTATAAGCGGCGCTACGGCGCCGACCCGCGCTCCGGCCATTCCCTCGCTAACCACTTCGGCGCGCGCATCGCCTTCGATGCCATCCAGCGCGCCGGCGGCACCGACAAGGACAAGCTGCGCGCGGCCGTACTGGCGACTGACCTGGCCGAGGGTAATAATGGCACCGGCTGGGGCGCCGCCTTCGACGAGCGCGGGCAGAACACGCGCGCCCGACCCTGGCTGACCCAGTGGCAGGACGGCCGCCTGGTCACCATCCACCCCGAGGCTGCCGCCGTGGCAACACCACGCGCCCGCCTCGGGAGCGACTGAAGGAGAGAACATTATGCGGAATGACGAACGCGTCTGGCGCGCGGTGGATGAGCGGAAGGAGGACTACGCCGCCTTCTCCGACCGAGTCTGGGAGATGCCGGAGATCGCCTATACCGAGAAGCGCTCGGTGGCCGAGCACCTCGCGATGCTGGAGAAGGAAGGCTTCCGCATCACCAAGGAGCTTGCCGGCATCCCGACCGCCGTCATGGGCGAGGCCGGCGAGGGCGGCCCTGTCATCGCCATTCTCGGCGAATATGACGCCTTGCCCGGCCTGTCCCAGGAAGCCGGTATCGCCGAGCACAAGGAAGTGGAGGCGGGCGGCCACGGCCATGGCTGCGGCCATAACCTGCTCGGCGCCGCCTCCCTCCTTGCCGCCGCCGCGGTGAAGGACTGGCTGAAGGAGAACGGCATCCCCGGCCGCGTGCGCTATTACGGCTGCCCCGCCGAGGAAGGTGGTGCCGCCAAGGGCTTCATGGCACGCGACGGCATCTTCAATGACGTGGACATCGCCATTTCCTGGCACCCCGCCTCCTTCTCCGGCGTGAACGAGGCCGTCTCGCTCGCGAACACGCGGATAGACTTCACCTTCCATGGCCGCTCAAGCCACGCCGCCGCGGCACCGGAGCTCGGCCGCTCCGCGCTCGATGCGGTGGAGCTGATGAATGTCGGCGTGAACTATATGCGCGAGCACATGCCGGACCATGCGCGCATCCACTACGCCATGCTGGATGGCGGCGGCATCGCGCCCAACGTGGTGCAGTCCAAGGCAAAGGTGCGCTACCTCATCCGCGCGCGCGACCTGCCGGAGCTGAACACGCTGGTCGGGCGCGTGAAGAAGATCGCCGAGGGCGCCGCGCTGATGACCGAGACGAGGGTCGAGACGAGCGTGGTCAGCGCCGTTTCCAACCTCCTCGGCAACGCGCCGTTGGAGAAGGCGATGCATGACAACTTCCAGCGCCTCGGCCCGCCCCAGTGGGATGAAGCGGACCGGGAATACGCCGCGCAGATCCAGGGAACGCTGTCCGACGAGGACATCGCCGCTGCGCATCGCCGCCACGGGCTGAAGGTGGAGAAGGGCAAGACCCTTTGCGACATCATCGTGCCGCTGGAGAACCGCGGCGAGGGCGGCGTCGGCTCGACCGATGTGGGCGACGTCTCCTGGGCCGTGCCCACGGTCCAGGCCCGCGGCGCCACCTGCGCCATCGGCACGCCCTTCCATTCCTGGCAGCTTACGGCCCAGGGCAAGTCGCCCGCCGCCCATAAGGGCATGGTGCATGTGGCGAAGGTGATGGCCGGGACGGCGGTGGACGCGCTCCAGGATCCCGCGCTGATCGCCCGCGCGAAGGAGGAGTTCAAGGAGCGCACGGGTGGGCGGCCCTACGAATCGCCGCTGCCGAAGGACCTGTCGCCCCCGATCAAGGCGATGGGCCAGGGGGTCTAGAAAGTGAACGGGGCGGGAGGCAAACCTCCCGCCCCGCCCTGCTCAGTCGGCCTTGATGCCAGCCGCCTTGATGATCGGCTCCCACTTGGCGATCTCGTCATCCAGCCACTTCTTCGCGGTGGCCGGCGTCGTGTCCGAGCGGGTCTCCATGGTCAGGTCGGAGAGGCGCTGCTTCACGCTCTCCATCGCCATCACCTTGTTGAACGCCTCGTTGATGGTGTTCACCACCGGCTCCGGCGTGCCTGCGGGCGCGAAGACCATGTGCCAGGTATAGGCCTCGTAATCCGGCACGCCGGCCTCAATGAAGGTCGGGATGTTCGGCACCTGCGGGATGCGCTTGGCGCCGGAGATCGCCAGCCCCTTCACCTCGCCGCGCTGCACGAAGGGCAGGGCCGAGTTTGCCACGTCCAGCATCATTGCGACCGTGCCGTTCAGCAGATCCGGCATCGCGGCGGCCGAGCCGCGATAGGGTACATGGGCCACGCGCAGCCCGCCGGCCTGGCGCAGGAACAGCTCGGTCGCCAGATGCAGCGCCGCGCCATTGCCGGTGGAGGCGTAGTCGTACTTGCCCGGATTCGCCTTGAGGAGCGCGACCAGCTCCGGCAGCGAGTTCACCGGCACGTCCTTGTTCACCATCAGAAGCATCGGGATGACGCCCGTGAGCGCGACCGGGGTGAAATCGGCCAGCGGATCGAAGGGCAGGCGCGGGAAGATCGCGCGCAGCGCCGCATGGGCGATGGTGGTGTAGAGCAGCGTCTGCCCGTCCTTCGGCGCCTTGGCCACCGCATCGGACCCGACGACGACGCCGGCGCCCGTGCGGTTCTCCACGATCACGCGCTGGGGCAGCAGCTTGGACAGCTCGTCGGCCACGAGGCGTGCCGGCACATCGGTCGGGCCACCGGCGGCGAAGGGCACGACCAGGCGCACGGGCGCGCTCGGCCAGCTCCCCTGGGCATGCAGGGCGGGGGCGGCGAGCGGCGTGGCGGCGAGGCCCGCGGCCCCGGCAATGAGGTGGCGGCGCAGGATCATAGAAAAGTCATTCCCTGGCGGATGGGGGTTTCGTCACCCCAAAAGGGGCGCCACCGGGGCCATGTCAACGCCTTGCGGGCTCACGAGGCGCTCATAAAGCTCCCGGTCCGTCGCCCCCTCGGTGCCGAAGAGAAGCACCCGACTCTCCGGCCCGAGCCCGAGTGCTACCCGCGCGGCGGGGTCACGGGCCGCCAGCGCCAGCCCTGCTAATCCGGCCACACCGCTTTCCCCAGCCTCCACCGGCGGGTCGCGCCGCGCCAGCAGGCGCATGGCGGCGATGGCGGCCGAATCGGGAATCGCCATGAAGGCGAAGGCGGCCCGCTCCAGTTCCTGCCAGGCCAGGAGGCTCGGCTCCCCGCAGGCCAGCCCGGCCATGATCGTGTCCAGCTCCCCCGGCACGGCGGTCGCCTCCCCGGCCTCGGCGCTGGCCAGCAGGCAGGCGGCGCGCTCGGGCTCCACCACCACCAGGAGCGGCCCGCGCCCATGCCGGGCCCGCAGCGCGACCGAAACCGCCGCCGCCACCCCGCCGACCCCACCCTGGATCAGCACATGGGTGGGCGGGGCCGGAAGCGCGTCCAGCGCCTCCTCGGCCATTAGCCTGTAGCCCTGCATCACCTCGCGCGGCGTCTCCGTGTAGCCCTCCCAGGAGGTGTCGGAGACGAGGTGCCAGCCCTGGTCCCGCGCCGCGGCCTCCGAGGCGCGGACAGAATCGTCGTAGGTTCCCGGAACCTCCCGGACCTCCGCCCCGAAAGCGGCGATCGCGTCGCGGCGGGCCTGGCTGACGCCGGAATGAACGAAGATGACGCATCGCGCCCTGAACCGCCGGGCGCCCCAGGCGACACTGCGGCCATGGTTTCCATCGGTGGCGCAGGTGACGGTGATCGCAGCGATGGCTGCCGCGTAGCGCCCGGATTCCAGCTCGGCGGGGTTGGCCGCATTCGCCACGTCCATCCGCGCCAGTTCCCGCGCGATCACGCCCGAGACGGCATGAGCCCCGCCCAGCGCCTTGAAGGAGCCGAGGCCGAAACGCGGCGCCTCGTCCTTGTAGTGCACCGCCCCGAGCCCGAGCGCCGCCGCGACATCGGCCAGTTCGCGCAGCGGCGTGGGCGCGTAGCCCGGCCAGGCCGTGATGGCCGCCCGCGCCCGTCGCCAGCCGCCCTCGGGCAGCACGACGACCCCGGGCACGCCATGGCGGGGGTTGGTGAACAGGCGGAAGGGATGGCCGGTCATGTGCTGCAGAAGGTCACGATGCGCGGCCGCGGGCAACGGGTCCTACCAGCAGAACAGCAGGTCCATCAGCATCAGCAGGTAGCCGAGCGCCATTACGACCAGCCCGAGGAAGATCAGGACGATCCCGATTCCGTAGCGCAAGGTCGCAATGCCGTAATCGACCAGAAGCTGCCCAAAGGCGACCGTTTCCCGCCCGCCATAACAGCTCCGCCTCGGCGGCTCCGGCCGGGACTGCGCGACGGATGCGGCGCAGGCCGGGGCCGGCCCTCCCCCCATCGCGCCCAGCAGCGCGAGCGGCATGGCCAGCGAGACAGCCATCATCCGCGTCCCGGCACGGAAGGAGAGCGCCGAACCGCGGCGGAAGGGCGGCGGAGCGCCGCCCCGCGCCCGCCGCGTTGCGCGATCCTGTCCCGGCCCGAACGGAATGCGACTACAGCCCCGCCCGCTCGAGCCTCAGGATCGCCCGCGCCAGCGCCTGGGCCCGCGGCACCATGCTCGCCACTTCCAGGTATTCCTCCGGGCTGTGCGCCTTGCCGCCCACTGGCCCGACGGAGCACAGGGTCGGCGCCCCCACGGCCGCCGTGAAGCCGCTATCGGCGCAGCCACCGGAGAATTCGCCGGTGATGCTCAGCCCGCTCTCGGCCGCGGCCTCCCGGTACATCTCGAACACCCGCGCGGCGGCCGGCGTCTGGGTCAGCGGCAGGAACTCGCCGCGAATCGTCAGCGCCGCGCGCGTGCCGGGCACGTAGGAGCGGGCAACAATCTCGTGGATCTTCGCCATCACCTCGTCGCGGTCCGCCGGCGTGACATAGCGCAGGTCGATCTGCATCTGGGCGGAGGGTGCCACCGTGTTCACGCTCTGCCCGCCGCTGACCAGGCCGACATTCAGTGTGATGCCGCGCGCAAGGTCCGTCAGCGCGTGCACCGCCGTCACCTTCTGCGCCAGCTCGCCGATGGCGCTGATCCCAGCCTCGAAATTGCCGCCGGAATGCGCGGCGCGGCCCTCGATCTCCACCACCATGAAGACGCCGCCCTTGCGGCCCGTCACAACGCCGCCATTGGCGCGGCCCGGCTCGGAGTTGAACACCACGCGGGCGCGGCGGGCCTCGGCCTCGATCACCGGGCGGCCCTCGGGGGAGCCGATCTCCTCATCCCCCGTGAACAGTCCGACCAGCGGGCCCGGTGCGCCGCCAACTTCCTTGAAGGCCGCCATGACGAACATGTTCATCACCAGCCCGGCCTTCATGTCGGCCACGCCCGGGCCATAGGCGATGCCGTTCTCCACGCGGAAGGGTCGGCGCTCCGGCTCGCCCTTCGGGAAGACGGTGTCGCGATGGCCCATCAACACGATGTTGCGCTGCGCATTGCCCTCGGCGGCGCCTTCCCCGCCCGCAGGCAGGGTGGCGCGCAGGCAGTCGCCGAAGCGCGGCTGGGGAAGGGTCTCCACCGGAATGCCATGGCCCTCGAAGAAGGTCCGGACCTGCGCGCCCACCGCGTCCACGCCCGCCTTGTCGTAGGAACCACCATCGATGTTCACCATGGCTTCCAGCGTGGCGATCATCTCGTCCTGCCGGCCGGCCAGCCAATCCAGCACGCGGCTTTCGGTGTTGGCGCTCATTTCATTCACTCCGTCGTCCTTGATCTCGATCAACCCGGATGCCCGGCGATGCAAGCCGCCAGGCTCCGCTTTCCCCCGTGGCCGCCTTCAGGCCATCGGATTGGCTTCCGGCATTGCCAGAGCCCGCTCCAGCGCCCGCGCGCCGCGCAGGCACAAATCATCCCGCCCCTGCGCCGCGACGATCTGCACCGCGCGCGGCATGCCTTCCTGGTCCAGCCCCGCCGCCAGGGCGATGGCGGGTTGGCGGGTCAGGTTCTGGGCGAAGGTCCAGGGCGCCCAATCCCGCCACAGCGCCTCGGTCGGCCTGATCGTGGGCTGGTCGGCCGCGAAGGCGGCGGTCGGCGTCGCGGCGGTCAGCACGAGGTCATAGCGCAGGTGGAACAGAGCCATCTGGTGCGCCGCCTCCACGCGCATCGCATCGGCGGCCAGGAAGTCGATCGCGCTCAACCCGCCTTCGCGCCGCGCCACTTCCTCCAGCCCGTCATCCAGCTCGCCGCGCCTCGCCTCGGGTGTGGCGGCGACGAGCTTTGCCAGGGCCACGCCCCAGACGCGGCCGAAGATCTGGCGGGTATCGGGCAGGTCGGGGTCCGCCTCCTCCACCAGCGCGCCCTCGTCCCGCAGCGTCTCGGCGGCGCGCTGCAAGGCAGCCTCGCCATCGGCGTCCAGCGGCGGCTCGTAGCCCCAGCGGCGGACGAGGGCGATGCGCATGCCACGCACCCCGTCCTCGATGCCGGCGCGCCATTCGCGGGGATCGTCGGGCATGCAGAGCGGATCGCGCGCATCGGCGCGGCCGATGGCGTTCAGCATCAGCGCCGCGTCGCGCACCGTGCGCGTCATCGGCCCCGCACAGGCCACCGCCGAGAAGGCACCATGCGGCCATTGCGGGATGCGGCCATAGCTCGGCTTGAAGCCGACGATGCCGCAATAAGCCGCCGGAATGCGGATCGAGCCGCCCGCGTCGGTGCCGATATGCAGCGCCCCGAAGGCCGCCGCCGCCGCCGCGCCCGCACCGGATGAGGAGCCGCCCGTCGTGCGCTTCGGATCCCACGGATTGCGGGTGATCCCATGCAGAGGGCAGTCGCCCGGGGTCTTCCAGCCATATTCCGTGGTGGTGGTCTTGCCGATGATGACGGCGCCCGCCGCCTTCAGCCCGAGCACCGCCGGCGCGTCCTCCGCCTGCGGGCGGGGATCGGAGGTGCGGCTGCCCCGGCGCGTGGGGAAGCCCGCCATGTTCAGCAGGTCCTTCACCGTGCAGGGCACGCCGTCCAGGGGGCCAAGCGGACGCCCGGCCTTCCAGCGCGCCTCGCTCTCGCCGGCCTGGCGCAGGGCATGGGGGTTCATCACGGCGAAGGCGTTGATGGAGGGGTTATGCCGCGCCACGCGCTCGGTTACCGCCTTCAGGGCCTCCACGGGGCTCAGCGCGCGGCGGGCATAGAGGGCGAGCAGCGTTTCCGCGTTCATCAGCGCGGGATCAATGGCGGTCATGCAGATCCTGAAGCGAGTGGCGGCGCAGGATGAACCCGTGCGGCCCAGGGCGGAACCCCCGGGCGGTCAGCTTGGGGCGACCAGCCGAACCGGCCCGGCCTCAATGCCCGCCGGCCGCCAACCGGTCCCGCGTCTCGGCGACCAGCGAACGGCTCATCTCCTCAAGCCCCGCGACGGCGGCGATCCGCGCAGCGGCCGCCTCGGCCTCCGGCTC
Organism: Roseomonas sp.; assembly: GCA_036563555.1. Taxonomy (GTDB): domain Bacteria; phylum Pseudomonadota; class Alphaproteobacteria; order Acetobacterales; family Acetobacteraceae; genus Roseomonas. The sequence continues at coordinate 14,918 of DATCMG010000396.1, forward strand.
GGACAGCAGCAGCGCCACGAGGCCGGTGGCCCTGCACAGACCGGTCATGAGGGAATCCCGCGGCTCCGGGATGCCGCCCTCCAGCAGCACCGACCGCAGCCTGGCGCGGGTGGCGCTGCTGGCAGCACCATCGGCCTTGGAATAGCGGCGATCGGGCAGCAGCCAGAAGCGGCGTGATTCCCGCGCGTGCAGCAACCCGCGCGCGACCAACCGGTCCAGCAACGCGCGGCGCATCCCCGGTGCCTCCCGTGCGATCCGCGCCATCCACCAGCGGCTGTCCCGCGCTGACGGCTCAGCCCCGATCCGCGCCAGCACCTCGTCCAGCAGCACATCGCCGGAGGGCGTGGCATCGGTGACGAAGAGCCGGTCCGGATCGCTGTCCAGCCGCCCGGACAGGGCCAGCTCCATCAGCGCCGCCCCGGCCAGGGCGAGCGACACCGCCTGAGCGGGCACGCCCAGCGGGCGGCCCGTCTCATCGTCCAGGGTGAGGAGGAGCACCTCCTCCGGTATGGTGAGTGTCGCGTTCATGACGAATTCATAACAGATCAGGCGGCCGTGATACCCGCCCCCTCTTCACCGCCGCTGTCCAGCCGGAACGGCCCTGCACTTCGGGGCGATGCGCCCCGGCGAGAGCCGTCCGGCAATCCGCGTGCCGCTACTCCGCCGCGAGCGCCGCCGACCAGGGCGACATCACGTCGGTGATCCCCGTCGCCATCCCGCCGCCATCCCGCGCGATGAAATTCGGGCAGGCGAAGTTCACCGGCAGCACCGCGTGCTCCACCACCTCCAGATCGCCGTCCTGGGCCAGCCCGCCCAGGATGTCCTCCGCGAGCCGCCGGTCCGCCGTCACGCCATCGGGCCCGGACACGTCGACGCGTGGCATATGTGCCGCAGCCTCCGGCCCCATCCCGAAATCGAGCTGAAGGGCGAGCATCTGGCAGACGCTCGCCAGGATACGCCGCCCGCCCGAGGCGCCGCCCGCCAGGATCGGGTTGGCGTCGTCGCCCGCCCGCGTGACGGTCACGGGGCTCATGTTGCAGAGCGGCCGCGCGCCGGGGCGGATGGCATTGGCGCTGCCCGGCTGCGGGTCGAACCACATCATGCCGTTGTTCATCAGCACGCCGGTCTTCGGCAGCACCACGCGGCTGCCCATGGAGGAGAGCAGCGTGGTGGTGACCGTGACCATCATCCCGTCCTTGTCGCAGACGGTCAGGTGGGTGGTGCAGGTTTCGGCCGTTTCCTTGGCTCCGACCCCGGCACCGAGCCCGGCCAGGCGCTCCGCATAGCCGCTCCGCATCGCCTTCGCGAAGCCACGGTACCAGCTCGCATCAAGCCCGGCCGCGACGGAGACGCGATCCATCTCCGCGACCACGGCTGCCATGGTTGGCGCGGCGGTCAGCCCGCCCGCGGTGTGGATGGTATGGGTGCCGCGCCAGGCGATCGGCATGGCCTCGCGCAGCACGGCGCGGCAACCTGCCAGATCCGCGGCGCTCACCACCCCGCCCATCGCCTTGACGTCGGCCACCAGATCGGCCGCCAGCCCGCCCTCGTAGAAGTCGCGCAGCCCCTTGTCCCGCAGCCGCGCCAGCGTGTCGGCCAGCTTGCCCAGCGGGAAGAAGCCTGGTGCGCCCTGATAGGGCGGGTTGGGCGGCAACCCATCCGGCAGGTAGATGCGCGCGCTCTCCTCATAGAGGCGCAGCACACGGGCGGATGCCGAAACCTTCAGCAGCGTGTACCAGTCCTGCGGCAGCCCACGCCGGGCCAGGGCAATCGCCGGCCCTAGCAGCGCATCCAGTCCCATTCCCGTGCCGAATTGCTCGCGCAGCAAGTCATAGCCTGCGACCGAGGAAGGGATCACGAAAGACAGCGGCCCGTGGATGTTCACATCCCCCACCACCTCGGGCCAGGCGAAGAGGTCCTGTTTCCACTTCCCGGTCATCGGATAGGCGGACGGATCCACCCCCGCCGGCGCCACGGGCCCGAAATCGACCACCTTCGGGGCCGCCCCGGGCTTGTGCACCAGGGCGAAGCCGATCCCGCCCAACCCGCTGTTCCAGGGCTCCACCGCCGCCAGGGCGAAGGCCGCCGCGACGGCCGCATCCGCCGCATTGCCGCCAGCCTCCAGCACCGCCACCCCTGCCTCGGCCGCGGCGCGGGACTGGGAGGCGACGATGCCGCCCCGCCCGGAAGCGGCGGGCTTGGTCAGCGCCCAGTGCTGGCTGGTATGCGGCGGCGGGACGTAAGCGGAGAGCTCGGGCATCGGATACCTGCTTCGAAAGGGGGGAAGCCTCGCTTCGGATGGGCTGCAGGGCAAGGGTGCCGGGCCAGTTTGCCGGCGGCGCGCTTGCGGCTTATCTGGCCGGACCAAGACGCGCAGGAGGAGGACGGCCATGGCCGCTACGACCCAGGGGACGAGCCGGGGCATGGAGGTCGCGCCCGTCCTCCGCCGCTTCATCGAGGCGGAGGCCCTTCCTGGCACGGGGGTTGAGGCCGCCGCCTTCTGGTCCGCGCTGGAGGCCACCCTGCGTGGCCTGGGTCCGAAGAATGCCGCCCTGCTGGCCGAGCGTGACGCGCTGCAGGCGAAGATCGACGGTTGGCACCGCGCCCATCCCACCCGTCCGGTGGACCGCGCGGCCTATGAGGCCTTCCTGCGGGAGATCGGCTACCTCCTCGACCCGCCCGCCCCCTTCACGGTCGAGACGGCCAATGTCGATGACGAGATCGCCCGCCTCGCCGGGCCGCAGCTCGTCGTGCCGGTGAACAATGCCCGCTACGCGCTGAACGCTGCCAATGCGCGTTGGGGCAGCCTCTATGACGCGCTCTACGGCACCGACGCCATCCCGCAGGAAGGCCCGAGGGTCCGGGGCTACGACCCCGCGCGCGGTGCCGCCGTGATCGCGCGCGCCCGCGCCGTGCTGGATGATGCCGCCCCCCTGGACTCCGGCAGCCATGCCGAGGCCAGCGCCTATCGCATCGAGGGCGGCGCGCTGCGCGTGATGACCGCCGGCGGCCGCACTGTGGGGCTGAAGGACCCCGCGCAGTTCCGCGGCTTCAGCGGCAGCGAGGCCGAGCCCACCGCCATCCTGCTCGCGAAGAATGGCATCCACCTGGAGATCGTGATCGACCGCAGCCATCCCATCGGCTCCACCGACAAGGCGGGCGTGGCCGACCTGATCCTCGAATCCGCCCTCTCGACCATCATGGACGCCGAGGATTCCGTCGCGGCCGTGGATGCCGAGGACAAGGTCGGCGTCTATCGCAACTGGCTCGGCCTGATGCGCGGCGACCTTTCCGCCAGCTTCGAGAAGGGCGGCCAGACGCTGGAGCGGCGCCTGAACCCAGACCGCAGCTTCAATGTGCCCGGCGGCGGTGAAATCAGCCTGCCCGGCCGCTCGCTCATGCTGGTCCGCAATGTCGGCCACCACATGATGACCGATGCCGTGACGCTGGACGGCGCCGAGGTGCCGGAGACGATCCTCGACGCCTATGTCACCTCGCTCATCGCGTTGCACGACCTGCGCGGTAAGCGGATGAACAGCCGCACCGGCAGCGTCTATATCGTTAAGCCGAAGATGCATGGCCCGACCGAGGTCGCCTGGGCCGTGGCCCTGTTCGGGGAGGTGGAAGACGCGCTCGGCCTTCCGCGCAACACGCTGAAGATGGGCATCATGGACGAGGAGCGGCGCACCACCGTCAACCTCGCCCGCTGCATCGAGGCGGCGAAGTCCCGTGTGTTCTTCATCAACACCGGCTTCCTCGACCGCACCGGCGACGAGATCCATACGGCGATGGAGGCCGGCGCGGTCGTCCGCAAGAACGATATGCGCAAGGCCGCCTGGATCGGCGCCTATGAGGACAACAACGTCGATGTCGGCCTTGCCTGCGGGCTGCGCGGCCATGCCCAGATCGGCAAGGGCATGTGGGCGGCACCCGATGCCATGGCCTCGATGCTGGAACAGAAGGTTGGCCACCCCAAGGCCGGCGCCAGCACCGCCTGGGTTCCCTCCCCCACCGCCGCCACGCTGCATGCGATGCACTACCACCAGGTGGACGTCGCCGCGCGGCAGGCGGAGCTGGCGGCGGGCGGTCCGCGCGCGAAGCTGTCCGACCTGCTGACCATCCCGCTGGCCGAGAACACCAATTTCTCGCCCGAGGACATCCAGTCGGAGTTGGATAACAACGCCCAGGGCATTCTCGGCTATGTCGTGCGCTGGATCGACCAGGGGGTGGGCTGCTCCAAGGTGCCGGACATCCATGATGTCGGGCTGATGGAGGACCGCGCCACGCTCCGCATCTCCGCCCAGCACATCGCCAACTGGCTGCGCCACGGCATCGTGGACCGCGCCAAGGTGGAGGAGACCATGCGCCGCATGGCCGCCGTGGTGGACAAGCAGAACGCGGGCGACCCGGCCTACACTCCCATGGCACCTGCCTTTGGTGGCGTGGCCTTCAAGGCCGCCTGCGACCTCGTCTTCGAGGGCGCGGCCCAGCCCAATGGCTACACCGAATTCGTCCTGCACCGCCGCCGGCGGGAGGCGAAGGCGGGCTGATCCGCGGAACCGCCACGCCGGGGCCTTTCTGCGCTTGCTACTACTGTTGTGATACGCCTCGCGCTCTGACATGCGCGAGGCGCTTGCCGGCTTCGAGAAACCCCTTGGGCCAGCCGCCCCTGTCATGCGGCGCAGCACGGCACGGATTGGCAATTGCGCGGCATCGGCTTCGCCCGATAGGCGCCGCGTATCACATGGCGGTGCAGGTCGCCGATAAGGTGCCCAGGATCTGGTGCCCTTCCCGCGCGACATCCAGCGCGCGCCGATGATCCACGAGCATGACGACCTGATGCGGCACGGCCGGATTCTTAGCGAGGCCACGGACCCGCGATGCATAGGCTTCCACCGCTTCGATATCCTCCGCCAGTGCACGCCTGTCCTCCTCGGCCGCATCCTCTCCTTGCTTCAGGAAGCGCGCATGGAGGCAGACGCGCGCGGTCAGCCGGAGCCCCTCGACCCATGTCACGAAATGCGCGAAAGCGCCGAGGACGAGTGCGTGGACACTCGGGGCCAGGCCGGGCTCACCATTCCGCATCCGGTCCAGCAAGGCTTCGGCCTCCGCGAGTGCCGCATCCTTCTCGGCCAGGTAGCGGGTGAGCTTCATTCGGTCGATGGTGAGTTCGCCATCCCGCTCCGGCGCCCAGGGAATGAGGGAGTCGCGCACTTCCGCCCCCCACCACGCCCGCGCGATGCTGCGCGGCAACATGCTGTTATCGGCTGAGACGAAGCCGTTCACATAGGCGGCACGGCGGACAATCGGTGCCGTTTCCTGCATCATTTTGGCGAGCCAAGGGGCCGCATCGGCCGCGTGCCCGTGGGAGAGGAGCCACCGCCGGCAGACCTCACGCGCGTCCACGGCCTCGCCGAGCGCGAGCGCCGCGCCCGCGATCAGGTTCAACTCGGCCAGGTTGTCCAGCGCATCGAGATCATTGATGCGTTCCCACTCGATCCGCAGGATCACGCCCGTGGCACCGCCGGCCTTCCAGCGCGGCATCCTCTCCGCCAGGTCGTCGAGCACGAAGCAGGGCATGATGCCCCAGCCAAAGAACTGGCCGAGGCAGTCATACTCGACCCATTGTTCCCGACCGACCGCACCGAGCGCCGGGTTGTCGGGGAAGGTCAGGTAAAAGTCATGCGGCATCGCCTTGATGCAGAAGATCACGTCCCCGGGCGCCTTCCGCATCGCCTCGATCAGCGGAAGGTGGTCCGAGGGCTTGTAGGCGAAGTCGCGCACGGCGAGGCGGCGGCCATGGCGAGCCGCCGGTCCGTGCATTGCCTGGATCAACCGCCCGTACCAGCCTTCCAGCGGCTCCTCAGCGCAGAGCTGGCAGCGGCAGCGGTTCTGAGCGCGGGAGGCCCGGCTCTCCTGCGAGCCGAAGCTGACGATCACGCCGGCCAGATCCGGAAAATCGGCGAAGAGCTCGTCCGTCTTCGCCTCGACATAGCCCATCCAGAAGGGTTCGCTCGGGCAGATCGCACCCTGCTTGAACACCTCCGGATGTACGGCCAGCACCTCGTCGGAGAAGCCGATCTCCTTCACATTCACCCAAACCGCGATGCCGGCCTCGCGCGCCATGGCCAGCACAGAGGCGAGATAGGTGCGGTTGTTAAAGATCGCATTCTCCCCGCGGCGGCTCGGCGCATCGCGCCAAAGCGCGTGGGGATCGAACAGGGTGCGGGGATAGACGACATGGTGAACCAGGTCGCTCTCATGCAGGACGAGCGCGTTCAGGCCGGAGCGGCGCAT
>DATCMG010000399.1:0-5362 GCA_036563555.1 Roseomonas sp.
CCGGGCGGAACAGGCCCGACATTCGGTACGGCTGAACACTGCCCGCAAACGCGGGCTGCCGGTCTCGTCGCGTCCCTCTCGCCAGGTCACCGACGTCTTGCCCTGAGGGCAGGTGACGCGGGGTCTGCTGATCCGCCGCCACATCGCTGATGGCGAGTTGGCCTACTTCACAACCTGGTGCCCGGCCGGAACGCCGATCGAGACACTCGCTGCCGTCGAGGGGCATCGCTGGGCCATCGAGGACAGCTTCGAGACCGCCAAGAACGAACTCGGGCTGACCCACAACGAAACCCGGTCCTGGCACGGCTGGCATTGGCACGTGTCGTTGGTCATGCTGGCCTTCACCATGATGGCGGTGATCCGACACCACGCAAGCGCTGCCGACGGGAAAACCTTAACCCGCGTGAGTCGCAAGGGCGGGCTCTCGTCCGCTGGTCCATCCAGGAAATCCGCCGCATAGCCGTCCGCCTTGCCCAACGGAAAATCCGACCAGCTCACATCATCGCATGGTCACTCTGGCGACGAGCACACCAAGCTGCCGCATAAAAGGCCCACATCAAACGAAGACAGCAACTGTAATGTTAGGATCTGTTGGCGATCATCGTGAAGAGATGATGGCTGGGGCGAGATTGATGTTGGCGCGGAAGCTGGTGTCAGTCTTGTCGTAGCGGGTGGCGATGGCGCGAAACCCCTTGAGCTTGGCGAAGAGGTTCTCGATGAGATGCCTCCAGCGGTAGGTCTCTCGGTCAAAATCGAAGCGGGCTTTGCGGTTGGCCTTGGGCGGGATCACGGCGGCAGCGCCGCGGGCGTCGAGTTCGGCCCGGAGCCAGTCGACGTCGAAGGCCCTGTCGCCGAGCAGGGCGCCGAAGGTGATGCCCTCGATCAGGGGCGGCACACCGATCGTATCGTGACGCTGGCCAGGCAGCAGGACGAAACGGACCAGGTTCCCGAGCGCATCGATGAGGGCGACGATCTTGGTCGTCAGCCCGCCGCGCGAGCGACCGATGGCCTGATCCTGAGTCCCCCCTTTGCGCCGCTCGCCTTCTGGTGGGCGGAGACGATGGTGCCGTCGATCAGGGCGTACTCGAAGTCCGGTTCGTCGGACAGACGCTCGAAGATGCGGTCAAAGACCTCGGCTCGCACCCAGCGGCGAAAGCGCTGGAACACGCTGTTCCACCTTCCGGACCCCTCCGGCAGGTCGCGCCAGGGCAGGCCGGTGCGCACCCGCCACAGCACCGCCTCGAGGAAGAGCCGGTTGTCCTTCGCGGTTACGCCGCTGTCCGTGGCCTTGCCGGGCAACAGCGGCGCGATCTTCTCCCAGACCGCGTCGCTCACCCCAAACCGGTCCTGATCCATCCGGGCCGCCACTCCGCCAAAGGAAGCCTTGAATCACACGCCGGCAGCAACGGGAATCCTGATCGTCAACGGGCTCTAATCTGACTTTGGCATCTCGAGCACAAAGGCGGCGGCGCCGTCTTGCTCTCGGCCGATCCGTAGTTTTCCTCCGTGGATTTGGAGAATGCGGTGGGCGACTGCAATCCCCAGGCCCGAGCCCTCCAGCCCCCGGGTGTAAACCTCTGAGGTATCGAGCGGGGCGAGCAGATCGTTCAGGCCCGCCTCGGTCAAATTCAGGACGCCGCAGCGTATCTCGATTGTCACCGCACCCAGCATGGTTCTGCAGGCCACCTCCAACACAGATCCGCGGGGCACACGTCGTGCAACTTCGCGTAGGACGCAGGCCACAGCCTCCGCGATCGATGCCGGATCCACTGACAGTCCGGTCTCCTCTCCCGGCGCCGCCTGCAGGGCTGTGACCCCGGCCTGCTCCAAGGTAACTCTGGCAAGCCGCAGCCCAGCCGCAGCCAGCCGATTAGGGTCGGCAGGGCGTCGGTCGAGATTTCGAGCGAGATCGTCGAGGCCCGCATACCGTGTCGCGTCCTCCAGCATCCCAAGCAGATGGTGCGCCGCTGCGTCGATCTCCTTGATGTAGCCGGCCTGCTCCGGGGTACCCCGGCCTGCCAGCGCATTCCCAAGCAGAAGCTCGGAGAAACCTGCTATGATCCCGATCGGTGTGCGAAACTCGTGGTTCATGGCTGCCAGGAAGTGCGCCTTGCCACGGCTGGCAGCCTGGGCTGCTGCCAGGGCTCGTCGGGCCTCTGCCTCGGCGCGCTCGGCTCGCTCCCGAGCTTCCACCAATCCCTGCTCGTATCGGATGTATGCCGTCGCATCGAACACGGTCGTGCGGATATAGGCTGGCAACTCTGAGGTGCCGCCCTTGGTGAGTGACGTGACGAGCACCGGAAAGCGGCTCCCGTCCGCTCGGATCAACTCGAGGGTAATGGCCCCGGCCGCGCCGCCAGTCTGCAATAATGGAGTGTGCCGGGTTGCATGAATGATCCGACCAGCGGCCGAGAGGAGGTCCTTGAACCGCTTGCCGCCCACCAAGTCAGACGCCGAATAGCCGATCCATCGAGAGAAGGTTCGGTTTACCCGTACAATCGGACCATCGGGTGCAAGGTAGGACAGGTAACCGCAGGGTGAATCCTCGTAGAGTTCCTCCGTGCTCTCCTCAGGAAGTCGCGGGAGGGGCAGCTCGGATCCCACTTCTCTAGGCTGCCACGGACGATGGGATGAGATCCGAAAGGAAGAGGTCGATTGCCCGGGTGGTCTCCTCGGGGGCGCTGAGATGAGGACAGTGACCGGTCGCCTTGAGCGTCACGAGTTCGCTGTCGAGCAGGTGGCGATGTACATACGCGCCGACCGCGGGCGGTGCAATCGCATCGTCAGAGCATTGCAGAACAAGCGATCGGGCCTGAACCCGGGCCAGATCAGATCGGTTGTCAGAGGTGAAGGTGACCCTGGCAAAATGGCGCGCCACTGCCGGATCAACCCGGCAGAAGCTCGCCTCGAGTTCACCTGCCAACTCTGGGCGGTCCAGATTGCCCATGATCGCGGGCGCCATGGCGGCCGCCCATCCAGTATGATCAGCTTCCAGAAGCTTCAGCAGGGATTCGATATCCTCCTGTGCAAAGCCGCCCACATACTCGGCGTCGTCGATGTAGCGCGGCGAGGGCGCGACGAGCACGAGGCGGGAGAACCGCTCGGGCTCCCGGGCCGCAGCCAAGACCCCGATCATCGAGCTGACGGAGTGGCCGATGAAGACAACCGGGCCGGGGCTGACGGCGCGGCAGATCTCGAGGACGTCGTCGGCATACCCTTCCAAAGTCTCGTAGCGCTGCGGATCAAAGACAGCCTCAGAGCCGCCGGAGCCGACAAAATCGAAGAGGACCGTTTTGAACCGATCCTGAAGTTTGGGCGCGATCAGACGCCACATGCCTTGGTCGCAACCATAGCCATGGCCAAAAACTAGCGGGACCGTGCCGTGGCCGGCGACCCGGACGTTGTATTTCGCGAGAAGGGCGGCGCTGGACATATGTGCAGTATCCGTGATCTCTAGCTTGTTAATGATTGGACCTGGTCTTCGCCTCATATTGCAAAGCATGCGGCAGGCGGGAATGATTGGCCGGGCGATCATACCGCTCCGCACGGGCGACCGGGGCGGAGCCGCTCCGATGCTCGGTGGTGCATAGCCTCAGGCGGCTCGTACCTCGGCCAGGAAGCCGTCCACCGCCAGGCGAAGCATGCCGGACTGCGCAGAAAGGTCCTGCGCCGTCCCCGCGAGATCGGCTGCAATCTTCGACGTGCCGGCCGCGTCCGTGTGGATGCCACTCATCAGCACCGTCACCCGCTCGTTCCCCGTGGCGGCGTGCTGCACACTGCGCGAGATCTCCTCCGTCGCCGCGCCCTGCTCCTCCACTGCCGCGGCAATGCCGGTCATCACGCCGTTGATTTCGCCGATCACGCGCGCGATGCCGCCGATCGCCTCCACCGCTTGCCCGGTTGCGGACTGGATGGCGTTGATCTGCCCTCCGATCTCGTCCGTCGCCCGGGCGGTCTGGGTGGCGAGCGCCTTGACCTCGCTGGCCACCACAGCGAAGCCGCGCCCAGCCTCGCCGGCTCGCGCCGCCTCGATCGTGGCGTTGAGGGCCAGGAGGTTGGTCTGCCCCGCGATGTCGCCGATCAGCCGAACCACGTCGCCGATCCGCCCAGCATTTTCCGCCAGGGTTTGGACCACCAGATCCGTATCCCGCGCCTGCTGCACCGCGCGCTCCGCCATGATAGAAGAGCGGCTCATCTGGCGCGTGATCTCACCGATCGAGGCGGTCAACTCCGTGGTTGCGGACGCAACGGTCTGCACGTTGCTGCTCGCTTCCTCGGCCGCGGCGGCTGCGGAAGCGGAACCCTCGGTGGTGCGGGAGGCCGCGTCCGCCATGGGGCGCGCCATGGCTTCCATCCGCTGTGATGATTGTGTAACGCCCAGCACCACACTGCCAATCTTCGTCTCGAACTCTTGTGCAAGCCCGTCCAGCGCGGCGCGGCGTGAGGCGCATTCCGCCGTTACGTAGGTTTCCAGCAGCACCTCCAGGTCGAGCCAGGCGACACGGTTCAGGGCCGCCGCCAGCGCCGCCCGGCCCCGTGCCGCCCGGCGACTGCCGATGAGCCAAGCCAAAGGCCGATTTGCAGAATGCGGTGCGCCCAGGCCAAGGTCGCTGCAGATGCCGGCGCCCACGGTGGAGTGACAAATGGCCACCGCGTAGCTCGGCACGCCACGCTCGTAGAAAGCGCGGGCCAGGCGCTCGGCTGAGCCCATGAAGCCTTCGCCCAGGTCGCCTGCCACCACGCGGGACCAGTGCGCCACGCGCAAGCGGTGCACTTCGGGGTCCTGCAATGCCGCCTGGATCTCTGGCCACCCGGCGAAGGCGGGGTGCAGCTCCGAAATGAGACTGGGGAGGCGGTCTCGAGCGTAAGCGGATTGCCTGCGCAGAAGGACGAGATCGTTCTCAGTGATGCCGAAAGCGGCGAAGCGTCTGCGCTGCTCGGCATCAATCATCGAAGCCATGGGCCTATGCCTTTCAAGCGTCCGCGGGCGAGCGGGTAGAGGTTGAACCAGAGACGCAGGTGGACAGAATTTATGCGCAGACGTAATTATTTGGATGTTGCCAGTTTCTTAATGCCAGACCGTTTTGGTGGGTTAATGGCCATCACACTCTGGTGATGTATTCCAGGCGTCCAAACGAGCTTGTTGTCGCGCGCGATGATGGCGAGCTGTGGCGCTTCCACGACGAAGCGGCGCCCCGGCGCCGGGGCTGGACCCAGTGGTTGGACAGCGCGGGGTCCGGCATTGTCGAACAGGTCGCCGAGCGTCACCAGGCCGCCCTCGATCACCGCGTGCGACCGCGGCGTGACGAAGTCCTGCGCAGCCGCCGGGGCGGCCGTCGCGAGCAGCGCGATGAGGAGTTGG
>DATCMG010000433.1:0-3953 GCA_036563555.1 Roseomonas sp.
CCACGCTGTTCAACCAGCTCAAGACCGGCCTCGCCCAGCCCCTCTCGGGCATGGGCGTCGCCTTCTCCTCCTCCATGCTCGGCCTCGCCTGCGCCCTCGTCCTCGGCTTCCTCGACCTCACCGCCGGCCAGGCCCAGACCCGCTTCTACAACGAGCTGGAGGAATGGCTGGCCGGCGTCACCCGCCTCTCCTCCGGCGTCCTCGGCCATGATGGCGCGGAGGGCGGCTCCGTCCCCGCCTATGTCCAGGCCCTGCTGGAACAGACGGCCGAAAATCTCGAAGGCCTCCAGCGCATCCTCATCCGCGGCGAGGAACGCAGCGCCAATTCCGGCCGCGCCCTGGAAACCCTTACCGAGCGCCTCTCCATCCTGACCGACCAGATGCGCGCCAACCAGGTGCTGATGCAGCGCGTGGCCGAGAGCCAGGCCGGCATCGCCCCCACCCTGCAGCGCATCGCCGAGGCCGGGGAGCACGAGGCGGCCGCGCGCGGCCATCTCCGCAACCTGGAACTCTACCTCGCCCGCCTGCTGGAGGAATCCGCCCAGGGCCGCGCCCAGTCGACCCAGGAGATCCGCACCGAGATCAAGGTGCTGGCCCGCACCATCGCCGCCCTGGCGGAGGCCCCGCCGCAGCCATGATCGGGTCCGGCACCCCATGGCGCTGAGCAACAGCCGCCGCGGCCAGCGCGAGGGCCTGAATGCCTGGCCCGGCTATGTCGATGCCCTGGCCACGCTGCTCATCATCATCATCTTCGTCCTGCTCGTCTTCGTCCTGGCCCAGGGCTTCCTCTCCGTCGCCCTCTCCTCGCGCGACCGCGCGCTGGACCGCCTGAACCGCCAGGTCGCCGAGCTCGCCGAACTCCTCTCGCTGGAGCGCAGCGGCGCCGAGGAACTGCGATCCGCCCTCGGCCGCGCCCAGGAGGAATCCCGCACCGCCAGCGCCGACCGCGACGCCGCCCGCCGCGACCTCGCCTCCCTGCGCGACGAGGCCGGCCGCAGCGCCACCACCCGCGACGCCCTGCGCGAGGAGCGCGACCGCCTCACGGCCCGCCTCACCGATGCCGAGTTGGCCGCATCAGGCAATGCCGAGCGCATCACCAGCCTTGAGGCCCGCCTCGCCGAAGCCCTCTCCGGCGCCGAGGCCGCCGGCGCCGACACCGCCCGCACCGTGCGCGGCCTGACCGAGACCCGCCGGGCGCTGGCCTCCGAACAGGCCGCCCGCCAGGGCGCCGAGCGGAGCCTAGCGGAAACCCGCACTGCCCTCGAAGCCGCCCGCCGCGACCTCGCCGGCCTGCGCGAGGAGATCGCGCGCCTCGACCGCCAGACCGTGGCCGACCGCGGCACGATCGAGGCCCGCCTCTCCGACATCACCCGCCTGAACGACCAGATCCGCGCGCTCACCGCGCTGCGCGACCAGGCCGAGCAGCAGGCCCGCACGGCCCTCGCCCGCATCGGCGAGGAGGAGGGCCGGCGCCGCGCCGCCGAGAATGCGAGCGCCGAGGCCGCCACCGCCCTTGAGGCCGCCCGGACCGCCGCTACCGAGGCCAATCGCGCCCGCGAAGCCGCCCAGGCCACCGCCACCGAGGCAACCCGCGCGCGCCAGGCCGCCGAAGCCGGCCTGGCCGAGGCCACCAACACCGCCCGCACCGAATCCGAGGCCCGCCGCGCCGCCGAGGCCCAGTCCGGTGAATATTCCCGCCTCGCCGAAAGCGCCCGCGCCCAGGCCGCCCTCCTGACGCAACAACTCGACGCGCTGCGCGCCGAACTGCGCCGCGTCGCCTCCGCCCTGGACGCCCGGGAAGCCCAGGATCGCGAGAAGGACACCCAGATCGCCAATCTCGGGCAGCGGCTGAACGCCGCCCTCGCCGCCCGGGTCGAGGAACTGCAGCGCTACCGCTCCGACTTCTTCGGCCGCCTGCGCGACGTGCTGGGCGACCGCCCGGAGATCCGCATCTCCGGCGACCGCTTCATCTTCCAGTCCGAGGTCCTCTTCCCCGTCGGCAGCGCCGAACTGTCGGAGGCTGGCCGCGAGCAGATCGCCAATGTCACGGCCCTCCTGCTCGACATTGCCCGCCGCATCCCGGAGGGCACCAACTGGGTTCTCCGCGTGGACGGTCATGCCGACAATTCCCCGCTCCGCTCCGGCGGCCGCTTCGCCAGCAACTGGGAACTCTCCTCCGCCCGCGCGATCGCGGTGGCCCAACTCATGATCCAGAACGGCCTGCCCCCGAACCGCGTCGCCGCCACTGCCTTTGGCGAGTTCCAGCCCATCGACACGGCCGACACGCCCCAGGCCCGGGCACGCAACCGCCGGATCGAGCTGCGGCTAACGGACCGCTGATGGCCTCCGGGAGGCCGTCAGCACCTATCAGACAATAATCGCCTCGAAGGGCGGCAGCAGGTCCGGCACCTCGAACTCCACCACCCACAGGTCCGGATCGCGCTTCACCTGCCGCGCGACATAGGCATCCGCCGCCGCGTCATCCACGGGATTCGCCCCCGTCCCCCGCATCCAGGCCGGCCGCCCCTGGGCGTCACGGGTCTGGGACAGCACCACCAGCCCCCCGCGCCCGCGCAACACGCAGAGGATGCCCCCGCTGTCCGGATCGCCCTTGCGGATCACCATCCCCGGCGTTCCGGCGGAATCCCCCATTCGCAACGCCATCGAGACCCAGAGCCCCGCCTTCACCCGTGCTTCCATGTCACCCCTCGCCGGCTTCTCGCGCCGCACCCCCTGCCATGCCGGGAGCACCATGAGGAAGGGGCTTGATGCCTGCCCGCCGCCACGCCATTCCATCGGCAGCCCGCCCGTTAACGACGCACTGGGCATCGACCCACTGGGCTCGGGCCGAACCCAACACCCCGGAATGACTGCCATGGCCAACCCGACGCCGCGCATGACCGATGCCCAGCGCGCCTATGAGGCCCGCCGCGCCGCCAAGGCCGGCATGACCCTGGAGAAGTGGCTCGCCGCCAAGGAGCGCGAGCGGGAGGAGGAGCGCCGCGCCGCCACGCAGGACGCCAGCCGCCGCGCGGCCGAGGCCGCGCCCGCCAAGAAGCCCAGCCTCCTCCGCCGCCTGCTCGACCGCGCGCAGCAGCCGCTCAAGGGTTCGCGCTGACCGCGCCAGGCGGCCCGCTCACCGCCGCCCACGCCGACTGGTCCGCCCATCCGGCCAAGCGCTGGATCACCATCGCCCGCCGCAGGGGCGGAAGCTGGGCCGCCGAGGCCGCGATCCCGGTCGGCGATCCGGCCGCCCTCACCGCAAGCCTCCTCGCCGAGGGCCCGCCACTGGCCCTCGGCCTCGACCTTCCGCTGGGCCTGCCCCGCGCCTGGGCCGCCGCGCGGCCCGAGCCGGACTTCCCCGCCTTCCTCCGCGCCCTGCCGGCGAATCCCGCCTTCCTCCAGGTCAGCGAAACCCTCGCGACCGTCTCCCCCGATCGCCCCTTCTACCCCGCGCGCGGGATGCGCGGCATGACCCGTGCCGCCCATGCCGCCGCACTGGGCCTCGCCGGGCCTGAACATCTCTCCCGCCTCTGCGACCGCGCCACAGCCGAGCGCCCGGCCGGCGCCCCCCTGTTCTGGACCCTCGGCGCCAACCAGACCGGCAAATCCGCCATTGCCGCCTGGCGCGACTGGCTCGCCCCCACCCTTGCCGCCGGCATCCCGCTGCGCCTCTGGCCCTTCGAGGGTCCGCTCCATACCCTCCTCACCCCCGGCATCGCGGCCCTGGCCGAAACCTACCCCGCCGAGGCCATGCGCCAGCTCGGCATCCGCCTCCCCGGCAGCAAGCGCGCTCGCGAGGCCCGCCGCGCCGCCGCGCCCTCCCTCCATGCCGCCCTGGCCAGCCTCAAAGTCAGCCCATCACCCGCCCTGCGTGACGCCATCGATTCCGGCTTCGGCCCCGATGCCGCCGGCGAGGACCGCCTCGACAGCCTCCTCGGCCTGCTCTGCGT
>DATCMG010000485.1:0-9740 GCA_036563555.1 Roseomonas sp.
GCATCCGCGAGGAAGGCAACCAGCGCCGCAACTAGGACGGACTGTTGAAACAGGAACGGGGCGCCGGCGATGGCCGGCGCCCCGTTTCCTTTTGCGCGGTCGCCACCGTCCTCGGGCGGTGGCGATCCGGTTCTCCCGGATCAGCCGCGCTCGTAGAGCAGCCGCGCCCGCACCGTGCCGGGCAGCGCGCGCAGCTCCTCCAGAACGGTCTGCGCGTCGCGCAGCCCCTCGGCATCTACCACGACATAGCCGATCTCGGGATCGGTCTGCAGATACTGCCCCGCGATGTTCGCGCCATGGCGGGTGAACACCTCGTTGATCGCCGCCAGCGTGCCGGGATGGTTCCGGTGCACATGCAGGAAGCGCGCGCCGCGCGGGCGGGCGGGCAGCACCGCCTCGGGGAAGTTCACCGCGCCGAGCGTCGAGCCCGTGTCGGAGTAATCCGTCAGCTTGCGCCCGGTCTCCTCGCCGATGCGCGACTGCGCCTCCACCGTGCTGCCGCCGATATGCGGCGTCAGGATCACGTTCCGCAGCCCCTGCAGCGGGGAGGCGAAGGGATCGGTGTTCTTCGCCGGCTCCTCCGGAAAGACATCCACCGCGGCGCCGCTCAAATGGCCGGACTCCATCGCGCCCTTCAGGGCGTCCAGGTCCAGCACGCGGCCGCGGGCATTGTTGATCAGGATGGCGCCCGGCTTCATCAGGGCGATCTCGTCAGCGCCGATCAGGTCCTGCGTCGCCGGCGTCTCCGGCACATGCAGCGTCACCACATCCGAACCCTGCAGCAGCGCGCGGAGCGAGGGCATGGACATGGCGTTGCCATGCGGCAGCTTCGGGATCGTGTCGTAATAGATCACGCGCATGCCGAAGGCCTCGGCCAGCACCGAGATCTGCGCGCCGATATTCCCATAGCCGACGATGCCGAGCGTCTTGCCGCGCACCTCGCGGCTATCGGCCGCCGACTTGTCCCACACGCCCACATGCGCGCTGTTGGACCGGCCCGGGATGCCGCGCAGCAGCATCACGATCTCGCCCATCACCAGCTCCGCCACCGAGCGGGTGTTGGAGAAGGGCGCGTTGAACACGGGGATGCCGCGACGGCGGGCGGCGGCCAGGTCCACCTGGTCCGTGCCGATGCAGAAGCAGCCAATGGCGATCAGCCGGTCGGCCTGCTCCAGCACCGCCTCGGTCACCCGGGTGCGGGAGCGGATGCCCAGCAGGTGGACGCCCTTGATGGCCTCCTTCAGCGCGTCCTCGTCCAGCGCCTTCTTCTCGCGCCGGATGTTGGAGTAGCCGGCCGCCTGCAAGGTCGCGACCGCGCTGTCGGAGATACCTTCCAGCAGCAGGATGCGGATCTTGTCCTTGGCGAGCGAGATCGGGGCCGGGGAGGGGAGGGCGTCGGGCATGGCCGCGGATGCTTGCCGCAATCACCCCCGCCGGCGCAACAGCGCGCTGCGCGGGGCTGGCCCGCTTGGCCCATGGGCCCGATTCCATCAGGCTAAGTTTTATTGGCCCTGGGCAACCATACTGAATACGATCCGGCGCGTCGCGTCCAAGAGGACATGGCTGCCGCGCCAATGCGGCCAATGAAATGGGAAGGAAATTCGCATGACGATGTTCCGGCCATTACTCTGTGTTGCCCTCATGGGCGCTGCGGCTGGGCTGCTCTCGGCCTGCGCCGATCAGCAGCGGCCCATGCCCGTCGCCGCACCCGGCACCACCTCGGAGCGCGATCGTGGCGCGCCTTTGCCGTCCGGCGGCACTGGTCCCGTCACCACGGGGGGCACGACAGGCACCACCTTCGGGCGTGAGCGTGGCGGACCGATGACGCCCAGCGCCCCGGGCACGCTCGGCACGGGCGGTACGACCGGAGACAACTTCGGGCGTGGTCGCGGCGGGCCGATGACACCCAGCGCGCCCGGTACGGCCACGACACGCTAGGGCCGGGCCCGCCCGGCTCCCGCAATGGAACCGGGCGGCTGCCCCGAGCCTGCCACCTCAGCCCAGATTGGCCCGGATCGCCGCCGCGATCTGCTCCGGCGTCGCGCCCGGCCGGAACAACGACCGCAGCCCGCCATCCCGCCCCAGCAGGTAGGTGAAGGCCGAATGATCCATCAGGTAGTCCGAGGCACCGGGCGGCGTGACCTTGTTGTAATAGACGCGAAAGGCTCGCGCTGCGGCCGAAACCTGCTCCGGCGTGCCCGTCAGCCCGGTGATCGAGGGGTGAAACAGCGCAACATATTCCTTCATCTTCGCCGGGGTGTCCCGCTCCGGGTCCACGGTGATGAAGACCGGCCGCACCTGCTCGGCCTGCGGTCCCAGAAGATCCATGACCTGGCCGATGGCCTGAAGCTCGGTCGGGCAGACATCCGGGCAAAAGGTGAAGCCGAAGAAGACCAGGGCGAGCTTGCCGCGCAGATCGGCCTCGGTCACGCGCCTTCCATCCCCATCCACCAGTGAGAATGGGCCGCCGATTCCCACCCCCGCCGGCAGGGCAACTCCGCCCGCGCTGGGCGGCGGCGCGTTCCCAAGCAGCCGGGCGAAGGCCGTGCCCACGCCCTCCCCGGGCTGGCGGGCGATGAAGGCGGCGCCCCACATGGCCCCGAGGGCGAGGATGAGAAGGACGGCGGCGATGCGAAGGGCGCGGGTCATAGCACGCCATATAGCGCAGCAGTCGCAACGAGGGACGGGGTAGACACGTTTCATACCCTGTCGTTCCGACTCCCGCGACTCCGGACCGCCAAGGCAAAGAGGATTGTGAGACGATGCCCGATCACATGACGCGGGACCCCGCGTTGGATACCCTGGCCGAAATCGCCAATGACAACCTGGCCGAGCAGCTGCGCCACGAAGCGGCGGCGCGCATCCTCGTCGCCGCCCGCCGCGTGCGCGTCCTGATCGGCGCCCAGGCCGGTGACGCCGCCCAGCGCCAGCGCGCGGGCGAGTACCTCGTCGACACCCTTGCCTTCGGCTGGGATCCGCGCGCCGTGACCGCGCTGGAATATGCCGAGGGCCTGCCGATCCGCGTGCTGGACGGCCTCCTGGGCGCTGCCCCGCGCTGGGCCCGCGCCATGCGGGACCTTATCGACGCCCCCTCGCCGGGCGCCGCCGCGGCCTGATCCGGCGGCGGGCTCCCTGGCTTGGTTAAGGCCCTGGCCCGCTTAGCTCCACGTTAACCGGCACGATGGAGGCTCCCCCCGCGTCAAAACGACGCGAGCGGAGCCAAGAATGGCCATTACGGCCGCGGGCACGATGCCCGCCACCATCCTGGAGAGCGGGCGGGCCGGGGACTGGTCCGCCACGCTCGACCTCTCCGGCGTCAGCGGCGTGACGGATGTCGCGCTGACCGGAGCCGATGCCGCCCTGTTCCGGGCGTCGCTCGACTCAACCGGCCGCGTCGTCATCACCCCGATCGGCGCGCTGGACCGCGAGGCCTATGCCGCCGGCGCCGACCCGGCCCTGAAATTCGGCCTCTCGGTGAAGTCCGGCGGCAGTTGGCTGGCCGTGGACGGCAGTTGGTCCGTCACCCTCCTTGGCCTGGACGACACCGCCCCTTCCAATCTGCGCTTCAGCACCGGCGGCGCGGTGCTCGAGAACGACATCGCCGCCGCCATCGGCAGCCTCGTGGCCGACGACCCGGACAGCGCCGCGGCGAAGCTCGAATACCGCGTCCTCTGGCCCGATGCGGCCCTGTTCGAAATCGTCGGCACGACGCTCCGCCTGAAGGACGGCGTGGACCTGCTGCGCCTGGGCGGCACGACGCGCGAGGTGATGATCGCCGTCTCCGATGGTCTGAACGAGGCCGCCTTCAGCCTCGGCGTGACCGTAGTGAACGTGACGAACCAGGACGGAACGGTGACCTCGCCGCCCGCCACGACCTCGCCCCCGGCCGTTCCGCCAGCCTCGCCGCCAGTTTCGCCGCCAGTCTCGCCACCCGTATCCCCACCTGTCTCGCCGCCCGAATCGCCCCCGGCTTCGCCGCCCGTCACGACCTCGCCCCCGGCCTCGCCTCCCGCGACCACCTCTCCGCCCCCACCACCCCCACCACCCGCGGCGGCGATCGTGGTCACCCATACCGGCAGTTCCACCGATGTCGCCGAAGGTGGCGCGACTGACAGCTTCACGGTCCAACTCTCCCGCCAGCCCACCGCCGCCGTGACCGTCACCATGACGGTCGGCGCCGACATCAACCTGGCCCGCAGCACCACGAGCGCACCCGGCAAGACCGTTTCTTTCACCATTGCCGTTGCGGATTGGGCGAAGCCGCGCACCGTCATCGTCTCGGCCGTCAACGACACGCTCCACGAGGGGGCCGGGGCCGCGAGGGTCGCCATCACCGTGGCCAGCACCGACAGGGCCTTCTCCTCCCTCACGGGGCTCGGCTTCGACGTCACCGTCGCCGATGACGACCCAGCGCCATCTCCGCCCCCGCCCCCACCACCGCCTCCCATACCGCCGGCGGCGGGCCTCGCACTCGTGCAGACCGGCGGCGCCACCGCCGTCGCCGAGCGCGGCGCGGGCGACAGTTTCACCATCGCCCTCGCCAGCCGGCCCACCGCCCCCGTCACCATCACCATCTCGGGCGGCCCGGACCTGCTGCTCGCCCACAGCGGCGGGGGCGCCTCCCCATCCATCAGCATCACCTTCACGGCGGCGGACTGGGCCTCGGCGCGCGCCGTGCTCATCAGCGCCGTGGACGACCTGCTGACCGAAGGCACGGAGACCGCCGGCCTTTCCTTCATCCTCTCCAGCGATGATCCCGCCTACAACCGCCTCGTCGTCAGCGCCCTGCCGGTGGTGGTGACGGACAGCGTCCCGACGCCCGCCACCTCGCCGCCGGCCTCGCCACCAGCCACCGCGCCCACCGCCACCCTGACCCCGGGCGGCCGTTCCAGCGCCGGCGCCATGTCGGGGGAGGGCGAAGCGGTGCTCCTGCACCGTTCCACGGATGTGGCCAGCATCAGGGGCGGCCAGGACGGGCTGCTCGTCACCTGGCGCGACGGCACGAGCACGCTGGTGAGCGGCGCGACAAGCATCGCTTTCTCGGACGGGCGCCTTGCCTTCGGGGGCGACACCGCCGCCGCGCGGGCGCTACGCGCCTATGAGGCGATACTGGGCGCCACGCCGCCGCCCGGCTCCGTCGCCCATACGGCGGGGTTGCTGGCCAAGGGCGTGCCCATGGAGGCCGTGACCGCTTCCCTCCTCAGCGCGCCCGAATGGGCCGCCCGCTCAGCCTCGCTCAGCGACACGCAGAAAATCCAGCTGATCTACCAGGATGCCATCGGCTACTCGCCGCCCGCGGATGCGATGGCCTGGCTCAGCTGGGCCCATTCCGTAGGGGCCAGCATCGCGCAGCTCGCAGCCATGCTGATCGACACGCCGCAGGCCGCCGCCTTCACCGAGCAGCAGAACCCGACCGGAATCTGGGTCATGGAGGCGACGCGGCGCAATATCGTGCAAGCCTATGATGCCGTGCTCGACCAGGCGCCCGACCAGGCGGCCCTCGCGCGCTGGTCGCTCCTGCTCGACGGCGGGCATGTCTCCTTGCAAACCCTGTATCACTATCTCACAAGCACCGAGATCTTCCAGGCACGCCACGCGGCCCAGTCCAATGCCGACTTCGTGGAGATCGCCTATCAGCAGGCATTGGAGCGTCCCGCCACGGGCCCCGAACTGCTTGCCGCCAAGCTGCTGCTGGATCGGGGCCAGGCGGCGCGGGCCGATATCCTGCGCAGCCTCGGCGACCTCCAGGCCGAGATCGGCCAGGCTCCTGGAAGCGGCCATGCCGAACAGACCACCTATCCCACGCAGCAGGCCGATGGGGACGTGCTGGGCCGCGGCCAGTCCCTGGCCGACATCGCCAATTCCACCACCGGCCATGCCGTGACCACCCGCGCCAGCGCCGAGGTGAGCCGCATCGACGTGGCGAGCAACGGCCTCGTGCTGCACTGGGCGGATGGCGGCATCGTCCGGCTGGGCGGGGTGGAAGAACTCTCCTTCGCCGATGGCAGGCTGGAGCTCGACGGCGCCTCGCAGGCGGCGGTGGCCACCCGGCTCTACGAGGCAACGGTCGGCTTCGCCCCCAGTGGCTGGCACCTTGCGGTCTTCGAGGACATGCTCGATGCCGGCGTGTCCCTAGGCTCCATGGCCCAGATGTTCCTCAACACGGCGGAGGCGAAGACGCGGCTCGCCGGTCTGGACGCGGCCGGCCAGGTCAGCGTCATCTACAAGCAGGTCTTCGGCCATGCCCCGGCCGCGGACGCGCTGGGCTACCTCAAGGGCGTGATGCAGCATGGCTTGAGCCTCGCCGATGTCACCACCTGGCTCGCCCAGCTCCCCGAGGCAGCCACGGCTTTCGAGAAGACCCATCGGGCCGGCATCTGGGTGCCCGATCTCGACGCCACCGCCGTGGTCCGGGCCTATGACGCCATGCTGAACACCATGCCGGATCCGGGAAGCCTGCTGATCTGGAAAGCGGCCGTCTCCCAGCCCGGCGCGCTCCAAGCGCTCTATGCCACACTGATGGGCACCGAGATGCACGCCGTCCTCTATGATGGGCTGAGCGAGGAGGCGTGGGTGGCCGGTCACTACCTGGACTCGCTGGAGCGTCCCGCGACGTCCGCGGAGCTGGCCCATTCCACCGGCCTCGTGGCCAGTGGCGCCGTCTCGCATCTCGACATGGCCCTGGCGATCGGACAGTTGCAGCCGCTGATCGATCCGGCGCGCGTCGCGTCCACGATCAGCGTGGAACTGCTGTGACGCGCGGCGCCAGGCTCATGGCACTGCCGAGATCTCGCGCTTCAGGCAGCGCAGGGCGAAGGCGCTGCGCGTGTGGCGCACGCCCGGCAGGCGATAGATCTTGTCGCGCAGCAGGCTCTCATATCCCGCCGTGCCGCCCACCGCCGCCTTGATGATGTAGTCGTATTCCCCGGTGACGAGATGGCATTCCAGGATCTCCGGGATCTGGTGCACCGCCTCCTCGAAGCGGCGCAGCGCACCCTCGTCGTGCTTCTCCATCATCACCTCAAGAAACACCGTGTCCGGCATCCCCAGCGCCGCCTGGTCGAGCAGCGCCGCATAGCCCTTGATCACCCCCGCGGCCTCCAGCCGCTTCACACGCGTCCAGCAGGGCGAGGGGGACAGGCCGACCTCCTCCGCCAGCTCCGCATTGGAGAGCCGCCCGCGCCGGGCCAGGGCTCGCAGGATGCGTCGGTCGGTGGCGTCCATGTTTCCTCTCTGGCAGAAGTTTCTTCTGCCTTTTCGGCGGTGCACAACAAAAAACGGGACAAAACCACCGAGAATTCCGGTCCATCCTCCCCCATATCTCAGGAGAGGACGAGCCCCGGAAGAGGGCCACCAAGGAGCGGTCCATGGGAAGCGTGCAGCGGGCGACGATGCGTCTGGAGGATCGCTGGGAATCCAGCGAGGCCCCGGTGCTGATGACCGGCATCCAGGCGCTGGTCCGCCTGCCGCTTGAGCAGCGCGCGCTCGATCAGGCTGCCGGCCATGACACCGCCGGCTTCGTCACGGGCTATCGCGGCAGTCCGCTTGGCACCTATGACAAGGAACTGCAGCGCCAGTCCAAGCGCCTGCTGGAGGCTGGCGTCGTCTTCCAGCCCGGCCTGAACGAAGATCTCGCCGCCACCGCCGCCTGGGGCAGCCAGCAGGCCAATCTGTTCAACGATGGGAAGAAGGATGGCGTCTTCGCCATCTGGTACGGCAAGGGCCCCGGCGTTGATCGCAGCGGCGATGCGCTGCGCCATGCCAACATGGCCGGCACCGCGCCCCTCGGCGGCGTGCTGGCCCTGGCAGGCGACGATCCCTCCGCCAAGTCCTCCACCGTCGCCAACGCGTCCGACCACGCCCTCATGGATCTGGAAATCCCCTTCCTCGATCCCTCCGGCGTCGGCGAGATCCTTGAATTCGGCCTGAAGGGCCTCGCCCTCTCGCGCTTCGCCGGCACCTGGGCCGCGATGAAATGCGTGGCCGACACGATGGATGCCAGCGCCACCTTCCGCATCGATCCCGCCTGGACGCCCGTGATCCCGGAAGGAAATTTCGAGGGCGAGGACGGCCGTCACATCCGCCTGCGCGACATCGTGCTGGCCCAGGAACGCCGGTTGCGCCTGACGCGCCTTCCCGCCGCCATCGCCTTCGCCCGCGCGAATGGCCTGGACCGCGTGGTGCTCGATTCCCCGCGGCCCCGCTTCGGCATCGCCGCCCGTGGGAAGGCCTACGCCACGCTGCGCCAGGCGATGCTCGATCTCGGCATCGACGACACCGCCGCGCGGCTGCTCGGCCTGCGCATCTGGAAAGTCGGCCTCGCCTGGCCGCTCGACGCCGAGGCCGCCCGCGCCTTCGCCAGTGGCCTGGAAGAAATCCTCGTGGTCGAGGATCGCCGCTCCTTTCTCGAAGCCCAACTCCGCGATGCCCTTTACGGCCAGCCCGACGCCCCGCGCATCACCGGCAAGCGCGACGCCAACGGTGCCCCGCTTCTCTCCGAGCTGACGGAACTCGATGCCGCCGCCGTCGCACGCGCCCTCGACGCCCGCCTACCGCGTGAGGCGCGCCCGGACGGCATGGCCGCCCGCCTCGCGGCCCTGAAAGCGCTTGCCGAAGCCGCGCGCCCGCCCATCGCGCTGCGCCAGCCCTGGTTCTGCCCGGGCTGCCCGCACAACACCTCGACCAAGGTGCCCGAGGGCTCCCGCGCCATGGCCGGCATCGGCTGCCACTACATGGCCACCTGGATGGACCGCTCAACCGAGGTCTTCACCCAGATGGGCGGGGAGGGAACCCCCTGGCTCGGCCAGATGGCCTTCGTGAACACGCCGCATGTCTTTGCCAATCTCGGCGACGGCACCTATTCCCACTCCGGCAGCCTTGCGATCCGCGCCGCCATCGCGGCCAAGGCGAACATCACCTTCAAAATCCTGGTGAACGGCGCGGTGGCCATGACCGGCGGCCAGACGCCGGAAGCCGAGATGACCGTCCCTCGGATCGCCGCCCAGATGGCGGCCGAGGGCGTCACCTCCATCGCCGTCGTTTCCGACGATCCCGCGCGCCACCAGTACGACCCGCTGGTGCCAAAGGGCATCGCCTTCCACCACCGCGACCAGCTCGACGCCGTGCAGAAGAACCTGCGCGAGACGAAGGGCGTGACGATCCTGATCTACGACCAGGAATGCGCGACCGAGCGCCGCCGCCACCGCAAGCGCGGAACCGCCCCCGCCGCCACGCGCCGCGTCGTCATCAACCCGCGCGTCTGCGAGGATTGCGGCGATTGCGGCGTGCAGTCCAATTGCCTCGCCGTGCAGCCCGTGCAGACCGAATTCGGCCAGAAGCGCGCCATCGACCAGAGCGCCTGCAACCAGGACTTCTCCTGCCTCAAGGGCTTCTGCCCATCCTTCGTCACGCTGGAGGGCGCGGAAGTGGCGGCCCATCCCGAAGCCGCCGCAACCCCGGCGAACCTCCCCGATCCCACCCCGCCGGCGCTGCGCGGCGAGGCCTGGAACATCGTCCTCGCCGGCATTGGCGGGCAGGGCGTCACCGCGCTTTCCGCCATCCTCGCCATGGCGGCCCATATCGATGGCCGCCCCGTGCGCACGATGGATCAGCTCGGCCTTGCCCAGAAGGGCGGCGGCGTGCAGGCGCAGCTCCGCATCGGCGCGGAGGGTGCCGCGCCCGAAACCCTGGCCGGCCCCCGCATCGGCGCCGGCCAGGCCGACCTGCTCATCGCCGCCGAC
>DATCMG010000534.1:0-2108 GCA_036563555.1 Roseomonas sp.
AGCTGGTGCTGGTGCGCAACCAGCTCCTGCAGGTGGCGCGCAGCCAGGGAAGCACACCCTTCTCCGCCCCGCTGCAGCGCCTATCCCGCATCACGACCGACATGCAGGAAGGGGTGATGAAGACACGGATGCAGCCGGTCTCGGCGGCGTGGGCCAAGCTGCCGCGCCTGGTCCGCGATCTCGGGCAGGAGCTGAATAAGAAGATCGACCTCGTGATGACGGGCGGGGACACTGAGCTGGACCGGCAGGTTCTGGAGCTGATCCGCGACCCCCTAACCCACATGGTCCGCAACTGCGCCGACCACGGCCTGGAGTCGCCTGAGCAGCGGCTGCGTGCCGGTAAGCCGGAGACTGGACGCATCCTGCTCTCGGCCCGGCAGGAGGGCGGGCGCATCGTTATCCAGATCGCGGACGACGGCCGAGGCCTGGACCTCGCCCGCGTGCGCCAGCGCGCCGTCGAGCGGGGCCTGGCCACGGAGGCCGCCGTCGCCGCCATGGAGGACGCGGACGTGGCCCGCTTCGTCTTCCGCCCCGGCTTCTCGACGGCCGAAGCCGTGACGTCCGTGTCCGGCCGCGGCGTCGGCATGGACGTGGTGCGCAACAACATCGAGCGCATCGGCGGCAATGTGGACCTGCAGACCACCCAGGGCCGCGGTACGGTGCTGACCATCCGCATCCCGCTGACCCTCGCCATCATCTCCGGCCTCGTGGTGGACGCCGTGGGCGAGCGCTTCGCGGTCCCGCAGTCGGCGGTCGTCGAGCTCGTGCGCGTTGGCGGCGGCAACACGCGGGTCGAGTGGGTGGACTCCGCCCCGGTGCTGCGCCTTCGTGGTCAGCTACTCCCGCTCGTGCAACTCGGCCCGCTGCTCGGCCTTGCGCCATATCTACAGGGCGGCGCGCCGGTCGAGGGATTCGTCGCCGTGCTGCAGGCCGACACGGCCCGCTTCGGCCTCCTGGTTAACGGCGTCTTCGACACTGAGGAGATCGTGGTCAAGCCGGTCGCCCCCATCCTTCGCGACCTCCAGACTTTCTCCGGCAACACCATCCTTGGCGACGGTGGGGTCATCATGATCATCGATCCCGCCGGGGTCGCGCGCATGGCGGGCATCGGCAGCAATCGGACTGTCCAGGCGCAGGGCGAGACCGTCACCAAGGACGAGGACGGAGCCCAGCTCCTTCTGTTCCGGGCCGGCGGCGTGCCGACGCCCAAGGCGGTGCCGCTCGGCCTCGTTGCACGGCTGGAGGCCCTGTCGGCCGCGAGCATCGAGATGGCCGGCGACCGCCCGGTCGTGCAGTACCGCGGCCGACTGATGCCACTCATGCCGCTCGGCGCCTGGAGCCGGCCCCCCGCCGGAGCACACCAGCAGCTGCTGGTCTTCCAGGATGGCGACCGGATGCTCGGCCTGATGGTGGACGAGATCCTGGACGTCATCAAGGCCCGGATCGACCTGCGCCCCTCGGCTGAGCATGCCGGCTTTCTCGGCAGCGCCATCGTCG
This sequence comes from Roseomonas sp., assembly GCA_036563555.1. GTDB lineage: Bacteria > Pseudomonadota > Alphaproteobacteria > Acetobacterales > Acetobacteraceae > Roseomonas. Next base: position 1,498 of record DATCMG010000534.1, read on the forward strand.
CGGGCCACGCGACGGACGTCCTGGACTGCGCCTACTGGCTGCGCCAGGGCGACCCCAGCTGGTTCGGCAAGACCGACCAGGCGGTGCCACGCCTGCTGGTGGTGGAGGACAGTGGCTTCTTCCGCCAGATCGTCGTCCCGGCGCTCTCCACGGCCGGCTACGACGTCACCGCCTGCGTGGACGCGGCCTCAGCTCTGCGCCTCCGCGACAGCGGGGCAGTGTTCGACGCCATCCTGTCTGACATCGAGATGCCCGGCATGGATGGCTTCGGCTTGGTGGCTGAGATCCGCCGCGGCGGCCCCTGGTCGGCGCTGCCGGTCGTGGCGCTGAGCAGCCGTTCGAGCCCGAAGGACCTGATGCGCGGCCGCGCGGCTGGCTTCACCGACCACGTCGCGAAGTTCGACCGCGACCGCGTGCTGGCCGCGCTCGCCCGCGCCCTGTCCAACATGAGTGAAGCCGCATGAACGCCCAACTTCTGCAGATGCCGCCGCGCCGTGCAGCGGCCGAAGAGTCCCGTCTGCTGCTCACGCTCCTGATCGCCGGTCGACTCTGTGGTATCCCTATCCCCTGTGTTCGCGACGTGCTTCGTGCCGAGGCCATCACCCGCGTGC
>DATCMG010000108.1:0-8245 GCA_036563555.1 Roseomonas sp.
AAGCCCGTGCAGGCGCAGAGCCAGGATTCCAGCCGCTTGATCAGCTCGATATAGCCGCGCGCCAGATCCACCGGCGCGAAGGGGTGGATGTCGGAGAAGCCCGGGAAGGTGATCGGGATCATCTCCGCCGTCGCGTTCAGCTTCATCGTGCAGGATCCCAGCGGGATCATGCTGCGATTCAGCGCGACATCCTTGTCCTCCAGCCGCTTGAGGTAACGCAGCATCGCGTGCTCGGAATGATGCGCGCGGAAGACGGCGGCGGTGAGGAAGGAGGAGCGGCGCGCGAGCGAGGCCGGCAGGCGCTCGGGCGCGGTCAGCTCGCCCAGCCCCACGCGGTCGTGCCCCGCCGCCGCGCAGAGCGCGACATCGAGCGCGATCAGGTCCTGCCGCGTCACCGTCTCGTCCAGCGCGATGGCCACGCAGCCCGCATCGACGCGGCGCAGGTTGAAGCCGGCCTTGAGCGCCGCCGCCATCAGCGCGTCGGCCTTGCCGCCGGCCTCGATCGCGACCGTGTCGAAGAAGGACCCGTAGCGCAGCGTGAAGCCGGCGCGCGTGGCGGCATCGGCCAGCAGGCTGGCCAGAAGATGCGTGCGGCGGGCGATGCGGGTCAGCCCCTCCGGCCCGTGCCACACGGCATACATGCTCGCCATCACGGCCAGCAGCACCTGGGCCGTGCAGATGTTGCTCGTCGCCTTCTCGCGCCGGATATGCTGCTCGCGGGTCTGGAGGGCGAGGCGCATGGCCGGGCGCCCGGCGGCATCGACGGACACGCCGACCAGGCGGCCCGGCATCAGGCGCTTCAGCCCGTCCTTCACCGCCATATAGGCCGCGTGCGGGCCGCCATAGCCCATGGGAACGCCGAAGCGCTGCGTGCTGCCCACCACCACATCGGCCCCCATCTCGCCGGGGGGCGTCAGGATGGTGAGGGCCAAGATATCGGCCGCCACGATCGCCAGCGCCCCGGCAGACTGCGCGGCGGCAATGGCGGGGGCGAGGTCGCGCACCTCGCCCGTGGTGCCGGGATAGGAGAGCAGGACGGCGAAGGGCTTGAGCCGCGCATAGGCCGCCATGTCGTCCGTGACATGGATGGTGATGCCCAGCGGCTCGGCGCGCGTCCGCAGCACGGCCAGGGTCTGCGGGTGCAGGTCCGGCGCCACGACCAGCGTGTTCGACTTCGCCTTGTGCGAGGCCAGGGCCAGGGCCATCGCCTCGGCCGCCGCCGTCGCCTCATCGAGCAGGGAGGCATTCGCCACGGGCAGGCCGGTCAGGTCGCAGACCATGGTCTGGAAGTTCAGCAGCGCTTCCAGCCGCCCCTGGGCGAGTTCCGCCTGATAGGGCGTGTAGGCCGTGTACCAGCCCGGATTCTCCAACACGTTGCGCAGGATCACCGGCGGGGTGTGTGTGCCGCTGTAGCCGCAGCCGATCAGCGACTTCACCCGGACATTCTTCTCGGAAAGCGCGCGCAGCTCCGCGATGGCGGCGGCCTCCCCCACTGGCGGCGGCAGCGCGTCCAGATGGCTGTCGCGGATCGCGTCCGGCACAGTGCGGCCGGCCAGCGCGTCCAGGCTCTCCACGCCCACGACGCGCAGCATGGCCGTGACCTGGTCCTCTGACGGCCCGATATGCCGGGGGATGAAGGCGGCGCTGTCCTCCAACGCCGCAAGTTGGTCGAGCGCGCTCAATGTCCTTCCTCCGCATGCTTCGCGTAGGCATCGGCATCCATCAGCTTGTCGATGTCGCCGGCATCGCGCGGGGTGATGGTGAAAAACCAGCCCTCACCCATCGGGTCGCGGTTCGCCAGGGCGGGATCATCCACCAGGCCGCTGTTCACCGCGGCGATGGTGCCCGCCACCGGCGCGTAGATGTCCGAGGCGGCCTTCACGCTCTCCACCACCGCGACCGCCTCCCCGGCCTCCACCACGCGGCCGGGTTCCGGCAGATCGACGAACACCACGTCGCCCAGCGCGTTCTGCGCGTGGTCGGAAATGCCGACGACCGCGACGCCGTCATCCAGGCGGACCCATTCATGGCTTTGGGCGAAGCGGGTCTGGCTCATGGGGTCACTCCTGCGGCGCGCTTGTAGCGGTGGGGGATGAAAGGGGTCGGGGCGATTCGGGCCGGAATCGCCCGGCCCCGCACCATCAGTTCAAGCGCCGTGCCATCGCCGGCATGGGCGCGGGCGACATAGCCCATGGCGACCGGCGCATTCAGGGATGGCCCGAAGCCACCGCTTGTCACCTCGCCGATGGTCGTCCCGGCAATGGCGATAGGGGTATGCGCCCGGGCGGGCTGGCGCCCATCCGGCAGGATGCCGACGCGCAGGCGCTTGGGGCCGTGATCCAGCTCCTCCCGCACCCGCTCCGCACCCCGGAAGTTCCACTCCAGGCGCCGGCGCTTGCCGAGGCTGAAGGTGAGTGCCGCCTCCACCGGGGAGGTCGTCTCGTCGATATCCTGCCCGTAAAGGGGCAGTCCGGCCTCCAGCCGAAGGCTGTCCCGCGCGCCCAGCCCGGCCGGGGCCGCGCCGGCCGCCAGAAGGGCGCGGGCGACCGTTTCGGCGCCCTCGGCCGGAATGCCGATCTCGAACCCATCCTCGCCGGTATAGCCGGAACGGGTGATGAGGGCCGGCACGCCCGCCACGGGGGCTTCCAGCACGCCCATGAAGGGCATGGCGGCGATTCCATCGGCCAGCGGCGCGAGAATCGCTTCCGCCCCCGGACCTTGCAGCGCCAGCAGCGCGCGGTCCGGCCGCGGCACGATCGCAACGCCCGGCGGCAGGGCAGCGCCGATAGCTTCCATATCCACCGCCTTGCGGGAGGCGTTCAGCACCAGGAACAGGCGGTCGCCCAGATTGGCGACCATGAAATCGTCGATGATCCCGCCGGATTCGTTCATCAGCAGGGCGTAGCGCTGGCGGCCCGGCCGCAGCGCCTGAACCTCGGCCGGTGTCACACGCTCCAGCGCGGCCGCCGCACCCTCCCCGCGCAATTCCGCCTGGCCCATATGGGAAACGTCGAACAGCGCCGCGCCCGCCCGGCAGGCCTGGTGCTCGGCGATGATGCCGGCCGGGTATTGCACCGGCATGGCGTAGCCCGCGAAGCCCACCATGCGCCCGCCCAACTCGCGGTGCAGGCCGGCCAGCGGCGTTTCCAGAAGCGATTCGGTATCGGCCACGCATCCCCCATCGCCGCGCATGCGCAGCCGGTTCAGATCGTGGCCCCCCTCTGTCCCGAGACCTGAGAGATTCGGAAAGCGGGGGCTTTCCTTACTCCGTCGGTGCCATGACCTGTTCAGGCCATGGGCTTTCCAGAGGCCCCTTCTCCGCGCGGTCCTTCTGCCTGAGCGTTTCCGGGGGCCGGTTGCGCCTTCGGCGGGGGAATCCAGAGAACCTGGCGCCCCTCTCTCCCGCGCGGGATCAGCGGGTGGGTCAGTGGTGCCTGAATGCGCCGCCCGGCGCAACTACCATGGTGCCGGGCGCCGCGGTCAGCGCACGCCGCGCCGGCGATTGGCCGCGAGCTGCTCGGGGCTCAGCTGGAAGCCGATCAGGACCACCTTCTCCGCGGCCCGGCGCACATCGCCGGGAATGCGGACCATCATCTCCTCGCTGCGGCCCTCGGCGCGGCGCTGGCCGTCCGGGAAGGTCACCCGCAGCGTGTCGGTGCCGCGGTTCAAAACGCGGCCCTCCCCCTCCTCCGTCACGGCGATCAGGAAGGGCAGCTCCGCCGTCCGGCCCGTGGCGGCCGGGCCGCGCTCGGCCGTGGCCTGCACCACCAGAGTCACATCCAGCCCGGCATCGCGGGGGGCGTAGTCGCAGCGGGCCTGGAAGCCGGTCATCCGGGCATCCACCTCCACCGTGCCGATATCCGGCGCGGCGCCGGGCCGGTAACGGGTCAGGTCCACCGCCTCGGCCAGCAGGGCCACGCGGGGGCACGGCGCCTGCGGGCGCTGGCTCAACACGCTACGGCCGCCGCAGCCCGCCAGCACAGGCAGGGCGGCAAGGGCCAGGAGGGTGGCCAGGCGGGGTTGGATCACGCGGGGAGCACTCCTTGGCAGGGCGGGAGCATCACGGCCCTGGGCGGCGGGGCCGGGGGCCGCTAGATAAGGCGCGCCCACGGTCCGGCCGGGGGCTGTTCGCGCCGGCGCCGAAGGACCAAGTCGCACGCCATGAACGAGACCGCAAATGCCATCCCGGGGGCGGCCAAGCCCGCCCTGAAGGTTCTGCTGGCCGGCCCGCGCGGCTTCTGCGCGGGGGTGGACCGCGCCATCAAGATCGTCGAGCAGGCGCTCGAGCGCTTCGGCGCGCCCGTCTATGTGCGCCACGAGATCGTTCACAACCGCTTCGTGGTCGAGGGCCTGCAGGCCAAGGGCGCCGTCTTCGTCGAGGAGTTGGACGAGATCCCGGATGACGGCCAGCCCGTCGTCTTCTCCGCCCATGGCGTGCCTAAATCGGTGCCGGCCGCTGCCGAGGCACGGCAGATGCTCTACCTTGATGCCACCTGCCCCCTGGTCAGCAAGGTCCATCGCGAGGCCGAGCGCCACCATAACGGCGGCAGCCACATCCTGCTGATCGGCCATGCCGGCCATCCCGAGGTGATCGGCACCATGGGTCAGTTGCCCGAAGGCAGTGTCACCCTGGTGGAGGATGCCGCGCAGGCCGCCATCGTCCAGCCCCCCGCAGGCCCGCTGGCCTTCGCCACCCAGACCACGCTTTCCATCGATGATACGGCGGAGGTGCTGGACGTCCTGCGCTCCCGCTTCCCGGACCTGTCCGCCCCGGTGAAGGAGGACATCTGCTACGCCACCACCAACCGTCAGGCGGCGGTGAAGGCGATCGCGGAGCGCTGCGAGCTGATCGTGGTGGTGGGCGCCCCTAATTCCTCCAACTCCGTCCGGCTGCGGGAGGTGGCGGAGCGCGCCGGCTGCCCGCGCGCCGTGCTGGTGCAGCGCGGCAGGGACTTCGACCCGACCCTGGCGGATGGCCTCTCGACCGTCGGCATCTCCGCCGGCGCCAGCGCGCCGGAGCTGCTGGTGAGCGAGGTGCTGGCCCGCCTGCGGGAACGCTTCGATGTGACGGTCGAGGACGTGACCGTCGCGGAGGAGAAGGTGATCTTCAACCTGCCCCGCCCCCTGCGCGGACCGCCGGTCGCCGCTCCTACCCCGGCTGCGGGGTAGCTTGCCGTCCCGCCACGGCTGAGGCATGGACCCCGGCCCCCAGGGTTCCGGAGGGGGGGTTCCATGGCCGTTTATACCGAGGTGTCGGACGAGGCGTTGCGCGCCTTCCTCTCCGGCTATGAGCTGGGCGAGCTGATCGCCTTCCGCGGCATCGCGGAGGGCGTGGAGAACAGCAACTACGCGCTGAAGACCACGAGCGGCGATTTCATCCTGACGCTCTACGAAAAGCGCGTGGACCCGGCGGAGCTGCCCTGGTTCCTCGGGCTGATGCGCCATCTGGCGGCGCACGGACTCGCCTGCCCCGAGCCGGTAGCCGGGCGTGACGGAGAGGCGTTGCGCGAGCTGGCGGGCCGCCCCGCCGCCATCTGCACCTTCCTCCCTGGCGTCTGGCCGCGCCGCCCCTCGGTGGCCCATTGCGGCCCGCTCGGCACCGCGCTGGCCACCCTGCACGCGGCGGGCGAGGGATTCGCCGCCGAACGCCCCAACTCCCTCGGCCCTGCCGGCTGGGCGCCGCTGCTGGAGCGCTGCCGCCCGAATGGCGACACGGTGCAGCCCGGTCTTTGCGCCGAGCTGGACGGGCATCTGGAATCGATCCTGCGCGAATGGCCGCGCGACCTGCCGCGCGGCCATATCCATGCCGACCTCTTCCCCGACAATGTCTTCTTCCTCGAAAACGAGGACCGGAAGCCGCGTGTCTCCGGCCTGATCGACTTCTACTTCGCCTGCACGGACATCCTGGCCTATGACGTCGCCATCTGCCTCAACGCCTGGTGCTTCGAGCCGGATCTCTCCTTCAACGTGACCAAGGCGCGTGCCCTGCTGGCCGGCTACAACGCCGCGCGCCCGCTCTCCGAGGTGGAACTCGCCGCGCTGCCCGTGCTCTGCCGGGGTGCCGCGCTGCGCTTCCTGCTGACGCGCCTCTACGACTGGACCAACACACCACCTGGAGCCCTCGTGACCCGCAAGGATCCGCTCGAATACCTGCGCCGCCTGCGCTTCCACGCCCAGGCCACGGGAGTTTCCGCCTATGGCATCTGACGGGGTTTCTGCCCCCGCCGAGGTCGAGATCTGGACCGATGGCGGCTGCAAGCCGAATCCCGGCCCCGGTGGCTGGGCCGCGATCCTGCGCTTCGGCGGGCATGAGAAGGAGCTGACGGGCGCCGAGCCCGCCACGACCAACAACCGCATGGAGCTGACCGCCGCCGCTTCCGCGCTCGAGGCACTGAAGAAGCCCTGCCGCGTGGTGCTGCACACGGACAGCGAATATGTACGCAACGGCGTGACGCGCTGGGTCCATGGATGGGTGCGGAACAACTGGCGCAACGCGGCGAAGGACCCGGTGGCGAATTACGAGCTGTGGCAGCGCCTGCTGGCCGCCGCCAAGCCGCATCAGGTGGAGTGGCGCTGGGTGCGCGGCCATGCCGGCGACGTGATGAACGAGCGCGCCGACAAGCTGGCGACGGCCGCGCGGATGGAGTTGGGGCGGTAGCTTGCTATCGGTTCTGAACCGCGCCGGCTTCGCCAGAGGCTGATTGGCTTGAGTCACGCCGCCAGGACGGGTTCCTTAAGCTAGGCATAGTAGCGCGCTTCTGCCTCGGCCGGCGGCATATGCCGATCGGATCGAGCAGGCGGTGATTATCGAACCAGTTGACCCATTCGAGGGTGGCGGACTCGACCGCCTCCAGGCTGCACCGGCACTGCGGGCACCGTCCTATGCCTTTGCCCGCTGGCGCTACTGCCGGATCGGGCTGGGCTACCATGCGGCCGCCAGCAGGGGTCTGGCGACCTGGGTAATCATCTCGGGCTCGGGCGTAATCTTCTCTCGTATGAGTAAATCGCCATCAAGAGCCTCCGTCAGCTTCACCTCGGCGAAGCGGGCCATTTGGGCCGGTTCGGTCACGGCGTTGTTGAGGAAACGCGCAAGCGACGCACAATAAACGGCAAGGTTCTCCGCCTCGGTCCTTCCAACACCACCAATACCCATTTTCAACGCCAATTGGCCGTGGGCGTGTTCGGTATACAGGCGATCGCTGACCCAGCCGCCAGCAAGGGCGTAGGGAGCCGCTTGGCCGAATGCCTCCCTTGCGCCGCCGTACTCCCCAAGCACGCAGAGCAGCGCGCCCCTACGGTAGTGGTGAACGCTGTCATGCGGCGCCAGGCGGGAGCAGCGTGCCAGAACCTCCACGCCGAATTTCGCCTCCGCTTGGGTGATGCTGTGACCGAACCGAAAGTTGTGGGCCACGACGATCCTACTGGCCAGAGCAACCAGGATTTCGGACGGAGACGGTGGCACACCGAGTTCGGAGGAGTTGACGCGTGGCGATGAAACGCAATCCACAGGAAGCGACAGGACGAGATCCAAGATGAGGCATTCAATGTCGCGCCGAGCGTAAAGGAACACGCGCCCGAGGTCGTCCTGGTTACCGAAGGTTGCGGAGGAACGCCGTTCGGCGCGGTCCCAGAGGAGCTGAACCACCACGAGCGCCATGAGGGCATGCGACTGCCATGAGCTGCGGCTGTCGAGGCATACTATCGGCGGCAGTTCGACTGTCAGCAGCGGAAACAGATCCTCCATCTCAGCGAGCAGCAGATGATCCTGATCCCTTCGCGCCAGCCCACCATGCCGGCGCGCTGAACGGGTTCCTCTGGAATCGATGTTGATCCAGACTGTGTTGGCATCCGGACGCAGACCACTCCACATCATCTGATCGAGGTGGAAGAGTCGCCTGAAGAATTGGGCACCGATCTCCGTTCGAGGCTGCAAAAGGCCGGGCAGCGGAAGGACTTGTACCCAGGCCAACTCCTCGACATGACGTAGGTCGTGCCGCAGCTTGCGGAGCGATGCCGCGAAAGCCTCCATGCCGGCCAGTGACGGTGCGGAGTCTTCCTCCCCAGCAGGAATGTCCCCCAAAGCGACACCGATTCGACCGGGCGAGACAAGATGGCGCAGGATTACGTGAAAGGCTGGAACGAGCTTGCCCGCGTAGGGCTCCGTGACGCGGTTGGCGAGTGCGAAGACGAGATCGATGAAGCGGTTCTTGCTCCAGGCGATACGGGCGCGCTTAGGGCGCCGAAG
>DATCMG010000542.1:0-4176 GCA_036563555.1 Roseomonas sp.
ACAGCGCAGGATAGCCGCCGGGCGATGTCGAAAAGGCGGAATAGCTGATCAGGCGATCTGTGATCGGGGCTGTGACCGCGCAGCCAGCCCGGAGCAACATTCCTTCCCGCCTTTTCCCATGCGCATCGGCTCGCAACCAGCACACTCTGGCGCCAGCTCCGAAGCCCACAGGCTGATAACGTCTAGGCTCTCCGGATCGCCTTCGCCTGGCGGACCCCGCGCCCCTCCTCCTCGGCCTCGCGCAAGGCCTCAATGAGGAGAGCCAGCGCATCCGGATCTTCCGGGATGGCGGTACCACGTGCCTGCGCCTCGAACAGGGCCCGTTGGCGCTGTAGCTCCAGGCCGAGCGGGCCATGGCAGGGCCGGCGACCCTGCACGGCCTCCAGTTCGAAGAGACCATTCGGGCAGTAACGGTCATCGTCCCAGCCGAGATGGCTGACCACGGGATAGAGGCAGATGCCGCCCACCGGAACGCCAGCCTGAAGCGCCGCGCGTATCTCGGCACAGACATAGCGCAACCAAGCCGCGCGAGGCGGCCCCTCGATACTGGTCTCAGCAAGGAAAATCGGCCGGCGATAACGGTTCCAGGCGTCGGCCAGCAATTCCCGGAAGGGGAGGTAGCGGGGATCGCCTGCCTCGATCCTCTCGCCATCGAGCTCCCACTGGTTGTTCCAGTAATAGTTCACGCCCATCACATCGAAACCGTCGGGCCCGCCACCCAGCTCGGGCCAGTACTGGCCCAGCAGTGCGTCCCAACCCTGCCACTGGGACGCGGCGTAGCCCTCTGCGGCATCGGCCTCCTCCGGTCTTCGTGGCACGACGCGGATCAGGGGATCGACCGCGATGATGCGCGTGCCGGGCACGGCGGCCCGTGCAGCGCGGCCGGCGTGCAGCGCGGCCCTGATGAACTGCCGCTTCAGCTCCCCGCCCCGGCCCTTTGCCATCGGGTTGAAATGCCCGACCTCGCCGCCACCCCAAGCCCAGAACGAGATTTCGTTCACGGGGCAAAGAATTGGCGGCTGCCCTTCTTCTTCCAGCGCGAGCCGGGCGAAGGCGGCGGCGTAGCGGGCCAGCGCCTCCACGAAATCGTCGGACCAGGGGTCGATGAAGTCGGGATAGCCGTAATGGGCCAGATCCCAGGCCACGCGGACACCAGCCTGGCGGGCAGCCCGCATCTGCGGCAGCACGCTCGACCAGTCATAATGCCCCGGCACTGTCTCCACGAGATGCCAGCGGACTCCATCGCGCGCGCCCAGCATCCCATGTGCCGCGAGGGTGGCATAATCCTCGCTGGCCAGCTGGTCGTGACGCGTGGAGGCGACAAGGTCCAGCCGCTTGCCGTCGTGACGGCGATGCGTCGCACATTCAAAGCCACCCATGAAGAAGCTGGGGAATAATGCCCCCAGCCTGGACTCCGGAACGGCTTCCATGTCAGTCGGCCGCCGCGACGGGCTGCGGCTCGCCGGTGGAAGCGGCCGGAACCGATGCCTCGATCCGGCGGAAGGTCGCCAGTGCCTGCGCCACCACCTGGTCCATGTTGTAGTAGCGATAGGTCGCCAGGCGACCAACGAACCAGACATCGGGCGTCGCATCCGCCAGCGCCTCGTACTGCTTGTAGAGCGCGGCGTTCTCCGGCCGGGGGACGGGGTAGTAGGGATCGCCCTCGGCCGAAGGGAACTCATAGGTGACGCTGGTCTTCGGGTGCGACTGGCCCGTGAGGTGCTTGTACTCGCTCACCCGTGTGAAGGGCACCTCCTCACCCGGGTAGTTCACCGTTCCCACGGGCTGGAACCATTCCTGGTCATGCGTCTCATGCCTGAAGGTGAGCGAGCGGTAGGGCAGTTTCCCGTGGCGGAAGCCGAAGAACTCGTCCACAGGCCCGGTCCAGATCATCCGCTGATGCGGCACCTTGTCCTTGACGGCAGCATAATCCGTGCCGGTCATCACGGTGATGTTGGGATGATCCAGCATGCGCCTGAACATGGCCGTATAGCCATCCGCCGGCATGAACTGGTGCGTGTCGGTGAAGTAGCGGTCATCATTGTCCGCACGCGTCGGCACGCGCGAGGTCACGGAACGGTCCAGCTCCGACGGATCCAGGCCCCATTGCTTGCGCGTGTAGCCGCGGAAGAACGTCTCGTAGAGCTTCCGGCCGACCCGCGACACCACCACATCCTCGGAGGTGCGGATCACCGGCACCTGCTCGGCATGGGCGGTGAAGAAGGCTTCCACCTCCTCCGCCGTTGTCATGCTGAGGCCGTTCATCCGGTTCACCGTCGTGCGGTTGATCGGCATGGGCACAAGCATGCCGTCCTCCAACCGGGCCAGCACGCGATGCTCATAAGCCCGCCAGCGGGTGAACTGCGACAGATGCGCGAACACCGCCTCGCTGTTGGTGTGGAAGATATGCGGACCATAGCGGTGGATCAGGATCCCCGCCGCATCCAGCTCATCGAAGGCATTGCCGCCGACATGATCGCGGCGGTCGATCACGCAGACCTTCTCGCCGCGCACCGAGGCCAGGCGCTCCGCCAGCACCGCGCCGGCAAAGCCGGCCCCTACAACGAGCCAATCAAACATGGGGAGCCGCCGTGGAGCCGGACATGGCGCGCGTCTGCGATCCTTCCGCCGACCGCCGGACCGATGCTTGTCCAATCAATGCCTTCATCCTCGCCCAGACCGAATCCCAGGAAATCTGGGCCAGCTTCTCATCGGCCTTCGGCATCCAGACGCTGCGCGGCTGGCGCATCGCGGCCTCGGCGCCGGCGACCACCTCGTCCGGCGTCCGCACGATCGCGGCCAGCCCGGCCTCGCCCCAGTCGCGCACGACATCGGCGATCGGGGTGGACACCACAGGCACGCCCGCCGCCAGATACTCAGGCGTCTTGGTCGGGCTGATGTAGCGCGTCGCCTCGTTCAGGGCGAAGGGCATCAGCCCGACATCCCAACTTGCGAGATAGCGCGGAAGCTCGTCATGGGACTTGAAGCCGAGCCAGTGGATGTTCGGCCAGTGCGGCAGGCTCGCCGGGTCGATCTTCACGACGGGCCCGAGCATGACGAAGGACCAGTCCGGCCGGCGCTCCGCGACGGCACTGAGGAGCTCGATGTCCATCCGCTCGTCGATCACGCCGAACCAGCCGAGGCGGGGCCGCGGCAGATGCGCCTGATCCGCCGGATCGCCGCCCTCGGGCTTGCTGCTCCGGGCCGGGGCGAAATGCTTCACATCCACGCCGCTGGCGAACAGATGCGTGTGGGGGTGCAGGCCGCGCTTCGCCTCATAGAGGCTGCGGCCGCCCGTGAAGACGAGGTTCGCGCGCTGCACGAGGCGACGCTCGAGAAGTTGCAGCCCCCGCGAGGCGCCCCGGAACGCCGACAACTCGTCCATGCAATCATAGACCGTGACGGCAGGCTGCAGGTGCCCGGAGAAGGCCAGGGCCATGGGCGTGTAGTACCAGGCCACCGCGATGTCTTCACCGCCCTCGGGCCCGCTCAGCAGATCATCGAGCATGGCGCGCTGCGCGGCATCCGTGCGGGCCTCATCAAGCCCCTCGGGCAGCAGGGGTGTCGCGACGAGCACATCCTGAGCGGTGCGGCGCAACTCCATGCGCGGAAGATCCGCGGCCGGGGGCCGGTACATCGGCTCTTCGATGAACAGGACGCGGTAGGATCCCGCGGCGCGCGACAGGATATGCTGCGGGCGCTGGAACACGAAGTTCCACCGGAGATGGGAGAAGCAAAGCAGCAGCGGCTTCGATGCCACGCTGTGGGGCGGCATGGTGGAAATGGGCAGTACTCCTCAATTCCAGGTTAACACGCCGGCCGCATCATCGATGCAGCCGACGCTGGCGTCAGTGTCGCCTTTGCTCACAGAGTGGAGCCAGGCGTGGTGGGCGGGGGCGTGGTCATTGTCTGCTCCACCTGCGCGCCGCCGTCAGGGCGGGCGGGAGCGAGTTGCGGGACCTCGCCGAGCGGCTTGGAGATCATCGCCTCGAACTGACCCTTGCCGTCGAGGGAGGGACCATTCGTCCAGCGCCCCTCGGGCACCATGCCTTCAGTGTCGTGGACGAAGAAAGCATAGGCGAATTCACCCTTCTCCTCCGATTGCGGGAAGCTGTTCGGAATCGGCAGGGCCGCCTCCTCGCCGCCCAGTTCCTCCAGCACGGCGAGCCATTGCTG
>DATCMG010000543.1:0-1629 GCA_036563555.1 Roseomonas sp.
GAGCAATGAGACGCCAGAGCTCATGCCGCTGCCGATCTCCCTGGCGCACCGGCTGGCCCGGCGGCTCGCAGAAGCCCGCAAGAGCGGTGAGATTCCCTGGCTGCTGCCGGACGGCAAGTCCCAGGTGACGGTCGAGTATCACCAGGGCAAGCCGGCCCGCGTCGATACGATCGTCATCTCAACGCAGCACCTGCCCGAACCGACGAACGAGGAGATCGAGAAGACGATCATCGAGAAGGTGGTTCGCAATGTGGTGCCTGCCGACCTGCTCGACAGCGACACCACCATGCTGATCAACCCCAGTGGCCGCTTCGAGATTGGCGGGCCGATGGCGGATGCTGGCCTGACGGGTCGCAAGATCATCGTCGATACGTACGGCGGCATGGCCCGGCACGGCGGCGGGGCCTTCTCCGGCAAGGATGCCACCAAGGTAGACCGCTCGGCGGCGTATGCGGCACGCTACGTCGCCAAGAACGTGGTCAAGTCTGGATTGGCTGATCGCTTCGAGATCCAGGTCTCCTATGCCATCGGCCGGGCCAAGCCGGTCTCGATCATGATCGAGACGTTCGGCACCGGGAAGGTCTCCGACGAGGTCCTGACGAAGTTGATTCGTGAGCACTTCGACCTGCGTCCCAAGGCCATTATCGACACCATGGACCTGAAGCGCCCGATCTACCGCCAGACGGCGGCATACGGCCACTTCGGCCGGGATGACCTGGATGTGCCCTGGGAGCGCACGGACAAGGCCGACGCCCTGGCCGCGGCAGCGAACGAACTGGCGGCAGCGGTCAGCTAACCGCCCGTCTGACCGTGACAACGCCATCGGCGGCGATGGAGACATCGTCGTCCATGGCGATCTGCGCCCAATCCTGCTCCGAGACCAGGATCAGCGGCGGAGATTTCTGGTGAAGTTCATCTCCCAGGACGCAGCCAAGCCCGATGATCGGGTCGATGCGCGAGGTGATAATGGCGGCGGGCGCTGTCTGGAAGGCGATTGACTCCAGCAGAACGCCGCTGCCGGAACAGGAGCCGCGGCCTGCGGGAATCACCAGTACCCGGCCAGCAGCCATCTCCCCGGCAAGTGGGTGCCGCTGGTCGATGATCTCGCCTGTTTCCGGGTCATAGCCGCCCCAGAAGCTCAACGGCGTCTCTGCGACAAGCGCCAGTCCGCGTGCCTCACCAGGCACGATGGGCGTGCCCCGTAGTGTCAGTTCCACGCGCTCTCATCCCGGACCACCCGGCCCTGCACTGCGGATTCCACGGACTCCTCCGTGCTGCCAAATACGGACCCAACGCCGAGCAAGCCGGGACCATAATGCGCGTACTTGGCGGAATTGGTCATCAAGACGCGCGCGCCCGGCTTCACGAGCGGAGCAACGACGATGCACGTGTCCGCCGTGACTTCCGCACCAAAGGCTTCCAGTACCTCCAGGTCGCCGCTCTTCCCCAGGAGTTCACGTACGGCACGGCTGGTGGTGATGAACACCTGCATGCCCTGCGCGGCTCGACGCCCCTGCATCAGCGTGGCGAGTTGCCGGCACTCGGTCAGGCTACAGTGCGGGCTGCCGAAGGCAACGACGTCTACTGCATCGCCCGTAGCAGAACTCAGCGTATCGCGAGTCTTCCGGA
>DATCMG010000547.1:0-2613 GCA_036563555.1 Roseomonas sp.
CAGCAAGTTCCCGCTGGAAGCGTGGCTGGCCGCCCGCGACGCTGCCGACGACCAGGCCCGGATCGTCGCGACCCGCCGCTTCGCCTCCGACGTGACGCGCCATGTCGATGACGTGGCGGGCAAGTATATCTGCCCCGGCGAGACTGCCGAGGGCGCCCTGATCTTCGTACCCAGCGAGGCGATCTATGCCGACCTGCACGCCGCCCATGCGCCGGTGGTGGACGCGGCTGCGCGGCGGGGCGTCTACATCGTGTCGCCCAGCACCATGTGGGCGGTGCTCGGCACCATGCGCGCGCTGATGCAGGACGTGCGGATGCGGGCCGAGGCCGGGCAGATCAAGAACCAGGTGGCCGAGCTGATGAAGGACATCGTGCGCCTGGACGACCGCGTGACGAAGCTGCGCAAGCACTTCGCGGACATGCAGACGGACGTGCAGCAGATCGAGATCACCACGAGCAAGATCACCCGCCGCGGCGTGGCGATCGAGGCCGTGGAGCTGACCGATGCGCCCGCCCTGACCGGCCCGGGCGCCGTGCTGGCGCCCGCGGCCGACTGAGCCTCAGACCGGCGGAACGCCGCCCACGCGCATGAGGTGCTGCATCCCCACCTCCTCCGGCCGCAGGCAGCCGAGAAGGGCGAGGTTGCGGTCCACCTCCTGAGAAAGAATCGAGATGCCGTGCCGCACCCCGGCCTCCCCGCCCACCGCGGCGGCATAGAGGAATGGGCGGCCGACGAAGACGAAATCCGCCCCCATGGCCAGCGCCTTCAGCACGTCCGACCCGCGCCGGATGCCGCCATCCATCATCACCGTCATGGTCCCGGCGGCTGCCTTCACCTCGGGCAGGGCGCGGAAGGCGGAGATCGCGCCGTCTAGCTGGCGGCCACCATGGTTGGAGACGATGACGCCGTCCGCGCCCTCTTCATGGGCGCGGCGCGCATCCTCGCCATGCAGGATGCCCTTCACCACCAGACGTCCCTTCCACTGCCGGCGGATCTGAGCGAGGTGGGTCCAGTTGAGGTGGTCCCGCGCGCCGAAGTCGCGCTCGACATGGCGCGCGATGATCGGGGCGCCGCGGGTCGCATAGGAATTCTCGAAATGCGGCATGCCGTGGTGCCGCAGCGTGCGGAACATGGTGTCCAGCAGCCAGCGCGGGCGAATGGCGCCATCCCAGGCCAGGCGCAGCGTGGGCTTGAGCGGCGTGGAGAAGCCGCTGCGGACATTGTTCTCGCGGTTGCCCATGGTGGTGGTGTCCACCGTCAGCAGCAGCGTGCCGAAGCCGGCGGCGGCTACGCGGTCCACCAGGGCGGCGATGCGGGCGGACTCACCGGGCAGATAGGCCTGGAACCAGCTCCCCGGTGCCTCGCGCGCGATCTCCTCCATGGGAATGAGGGAGGAGCCGCTCATGATCATCGGGATGCCCGCATCCCGGGCCGCGCGGGCGAGCACGAGGTCGCCACGATAGGCCATCATCGCGCTGATTCCCATGGGCGCGATGCCGAAGGGGGCGCTGTATTCCTGGCCGAAGATGGTGGTGGCCATGCTGCGGCGGGAGACGTCGATCAGGTAGCGCGGGCGGAAGGCCCAGTCCTGGAAGACGCCGCGATTGTCCTTGAGGGACGAGTTGGTCTCGGCCGCTCCCGCGATGTAGCCGAACAGCGGGCGGGGCAGCTTGCGCCGCGCGGCAGGCTCGAAATCATCCAGCGCCAGGATAGGCCGCAGGACCCTGGGCATGTCCTTCGAGACGCTGCGATAGACGGCCTTCGCCGGGGGAGGGACGGGGGCGGCGCCGTTGCTGTCAGGCGGGCTCATGCAAGGCGCTCCAGCACCCGGTCCACGAAGAGGCCGGCGCTGCCGAGATAGGTTGAGGGATCCGTCAGCCGCGCGATCGCGGCCTGGTCGAGCCGGGAGGACACTGCCTCGTCGCGGCCCAGCGCCTCGGCGAGCGGAACGCGCTCGGCCAGGGCGATGTCGCAGGCATGGTGCACGGCGTCATGGGCCGCGCCGCGCCCGAGCTTCGGGGCAAGGCCCATCATCACGGCTTCGGCCATGATCGCGCCGCCGGTCGCGTCGAGGTTCCGCCGCATGCGGGTGGCGTCCACCGTCATCCCTTCCGCGATCTGCCGCGCCTGGTCCAGCGCGCCATGGGTCAGCAGAAGGGCCTGGGGGATCGCCAGGGGCTCGGCCTGCCAGGGGCCGGTGCCGCGCTCATGGTCCAGCGCCATGGCGGACATCACCTGCGGCACCAGCGCATGGACGCCGCGGCTCTGCGCCAGCACGTATTCGCAGGCGATCGGGTTGCGCTTCTGCGGCATGGTGGAGGAGCCGCCGCGCCCGGCCTCATGCGGCTCGAACACCTCGGCCACCTCGGTCTGCATCAGCAGCATCACATCTGTTGCCAGTTTGGAAAGGGCGCCGCAGAGGATGCCGCACCAGCACACCGCCTCCGTGACCGTATCGCGGGCGACGTGCCAGGGAATTTCCGGGACAGCGAGGTCCAGTTCCCGCGCCAGGGCATCGGCCACCGCTGGCCCCTGCTTGCCGAGCGAGGCGAGCGTGCCCACCGCGCCACCGAACTGCACGCGCAGCAGGCGCGGCAGCAGCGCATCCAGCGT
>DATCMG010000553.1:0-4326 GCA_036563555.1 Roseomonas sp.
CCTGCAGCGCCCCGAGCTCCGTCAGCAGCGAGCTGGCCTGTGCCGCATGGTCGAGCGGCAGCACCGGATCGGATAACAGACGCCAGGTCGCATGCAGCAGGATGCGCGTGTCACGGGCAAGGTTAGCCTCGTCCAGCTTGTCCAGCAGATCCTCCGGCGTGTGCCACCACCAGCCAAGGGCGTTGCGCATGCCGCTGGGAGGCATCGGCTGCATGCTGATCGAACCGAACATGGATGGAATGCCGATGCCCGGAAAGGATTCATCGCTGTTGCGGTTCTTGCGCTTGCCAAGATGAACCTGTCCGGTCTCGGCCTGGATGGCGTCGGCCGCCAGCCCATTCAGCGGCGCCATGCAGCCGGAATCGGTCAGGACCGTGGCTCCGACCCCGCCGGGGCTGTCGATATTCACATGGGCTGCGCAGCGCCGCTCCAGCTCCGCCCAGTTCTGATCGGCGTACCAGGCGGAGCCGGAATAACGGCCGTGCGAATGGCCGGACCAGAAGCAAATCCGCAGGCCGCGCCGCCATCCGCCCCGCTGCGCGGCGCAGGCGCGCGCCACCTCCACCATGGCGATGTTGGCGGAGCCATTATCCATCACGCCGTGATACCAGGTGTCCTGATGGCCGGAGAGCAGGATGAACGGCGTATCTGGCCCACCATCCAGCGGGTCCAGTTCCGCCACGAGGATGGGGGTCGGGCGCCAGCCCGTGTCCACCTCGGAATGCAGTTCCACAGGCGGAGCCTCGCCAGCCGTCAACCGTGCCGCCAGCGCATCCCCGTCGGCGCGGGAGATCGTGCACACCGTCACGGAGGGAAGAGAATCCACGGTCTCCGGCGACGGGTTCCCCCAAACGGGCGAGATGCACATTTCGTGCAGATGCTCATGGGGGCTGACATGGAGCACACCGGCCGCGCCGGCGCGGGAGGCATTCAACGCCACATCGGGGCTGGCAATACCGCGTACCAGCAGGATAGCGCCGCGGACATCCTGCGCTGCGATCCTGGCGGCTTCACCCGACCCCATGTCCGCCAGGCGCCCGATGGTGCCGCCGGGCGCGGACGGCCGGGACATGGAGTGGGTGATGGCCGTCAGGGACACCCCGTCCACCAGCACGCGCGCCGGCCCGGGCAGGCTGATATAGGCCTCGTGGGTCAGGATCTCGGTACGGTACCCTGCCTCGTCGAGCCGGGAGCGCAGGTAGCGAAGGCCCTCCAACTCCTCCGCGGTGCCTGAGAGCTTCACCCAGCGCGCCAACTCGGTCAGCTCCGCCATCATGCGGTGGCCATCCACCGCGGACCGCACTTCATCCGGCAGCGGATGTTTCACGCGCATCTCCCCATCAGATTGCCGAACCACGTCACCCGTCCTGCTCAGTTCGCCGGGCGAATGGTGTTGGCGAAGGTGAAGGAGTCCGCGCGCGGCGTAAGGGTCAGGTCCCGGCGCAGGCCCCAGATCGCCTTGGTGAAGTAGACCGGCGCGATGGCGACCTGCTCCATGGCGATGCGGGTGGCCTCGCCCACCATCTCCGCCCGTCTGGCGTCGTCCAACTCCATCTCCGATCCGTCGATCAGCGCATCCAGCTTCGGGCTGGAATAGCCGGCATAGTTGTTGCCGCCGCGACCACGCTGGCGGTCCATGGTCCGCACGAGGGACGAGAGCGCCGAGGTCGCGAGGCCGTTCGGTGAGCCATAGCCGAGCATAAAGGTCGTAAGGTCCGGCGTTCCATCCGGGCCGCTGGTGCGCCTGCGGAAAAGGACGGAGATCGGGATGGTCTCCACCTGGGTGCGGATGCCGACAGCGCCGAGCATCTGGCCCAGGGCCTGGCAGACCCTCGCATCGCCGGGATACCGGTCATTGGTGCAGGTGATGGTGAGATTGAAGCCCCTGGGGTAGCCCGCCTCCGCCAGCAGCGCGCGAGCCCTGGCGGGATCATAGGGCGTCGGTGCCAGGCTCGGGTCATGCCCGTTCAGCCCGGGGGCCATGAACTGCCCGGACGGCTCCGCCGCCCCCTCCATCGCGCGCTCCGCGATGGCGCTGCGGTTGATGGCATGACTCAGGGCCTGGCGCACCCGCAGGTCGCGGAAAGGATTTTGCGGCAGGGGCTGGCCATCTGCTCCGGTCGCATAGGGCGTCCGCTCGCGACTCTGGTCCAACTGCAGGTAGAGCATCATGATGGCCGTGGTGGAGAGCAGCCGTGCATTGGGGGCATTCTGGATGCGTGACGTCAGCCCCGGCGGCACCGCATCCACCACATCCAGGTCGCCCGCCAGAAGTGCCGCCACGCGTGCGCTGTCATTCGGCACGAAGCGGAACTCCACCTGCTCCCAGGCCGGCTTCTCGCCCCAGTAATTCGGATTGCGCGTCAGCGTCACGCCCTGTCCGGGCACCCACTGGCTCCATCGGAAGGGGCCGGTGCCAACCGCCGCGCGGCCCCTGAAATCCTCTGGCGAGGCGCCTTCCGTTGCACGCGCCGAAACGATGCCGAAGGTCGCGAGATCGTATGGCAGCTGCGGCGAGGGTGTGCGCGTGCGGATGATCACGGTGCGCGGCCCCTCAGCCTCGACAGCCGTCACCTCGCGCAAGTTGGACTTGTAGGTCTGCGGCGTCTCTGTCGCCATGTTGCGCTGGACAGTCCGCGCGATGTCCTCGGCGGTCAGCGGCGAGCCGTCGTGGAACGTCACGCCCTCGCGAAGCTGGAGTTCCCAGGTCGTCGGGTCACGCATGCGCCAGGCGACGGCGAGACCCGGCACGGGCTTGAGCGACTCGTCCTGCAAGAGCAGCGGCTCGTAGACATGCAGCGTGATGTTGCGGTTCGGCGAATAGGAGCTTGCCGGATCCGCCGTGTCGATGGCGGCGCGCACTCCGATCCTGAGCTGCTGAGCCGCGGCCTCGCTTCCTGGCGAAGTCCAGAACGCCGCGGTGAAGAGAGCAGCGACGGTGCGCAACAGCATCTGCTTCATGCGGGGAAGCCAATCATGCAACGAGGGATTCCACAAGCTTCCACTGAAACGGAATGGGTATCGTCCGAGCACGCCTGCGCGAGACGCAGCGACGCGGCGCCTGTCACCTCCCCTGGAATAACGGCGAAACGCGCCCCGACTCCGGGCTGGCTTCGTCCTGCGGGTTGCCGGCCGCTCTCACGGCCAGCAGGTTGGCGGTGCCGCCCCTTCTTCGTTTCCGGGCCTGGCTTCCGGCCTTAGCGCTCGGCGTATTCCAGCATCCGCCGGGCGACTTCGCGCTCGCTCATGATGATGTGGTTCGCGCCCAGGCGCTCCAGATGATCGACCGCCGCGTCCGAATGGGCACGGGCGGTGATCTCCAGTTCCCGGTTCAGGGCGCGGGCCTGCTCGACCACCTGCCCGGCCTCGAAGGCCTCCGGCACCGTCACGAAGAGGCGCCGCGCGGCGGGCAGGTTGGCGGCGGCCAGCACATCGGGGTCCGCGGCATTGCCCAGCACGGCGGGCAGCCCGTCGGCGCGGGCGGAGGCGGCGGTCGCCTCGGCATCCTCGAAGACCAGCACGGGCCGGCCGGAATCCCGCAGGCCCTGCGCCACGAGGCACCCGACGCGGCCGTAGCCGATCACCACGTCATGGTCCTCCATCGCCGCGATCCCTTCCGCCTCCATCTCGGCCTGCTCGGCTGATTGGGCCGGCACTGGTGAGGGTGGCGGGGGCGACGGCGCCATCTCGGGCGCGGGCCGGTCCACATCGGCCAACTCCCCCATCGGTACGGCCGCGCGCCGGGCAGGCATGGCGACCGGCCGCGCCGCCACCGCCGCGCGCCGCTTCTCCACCAGTGCGAAGAGGAAGGGGTTGATCAGGATCGAGAGGATTGAGCCGGCCAGGATCAGGTCCCGTCCCTCCGGCGGCAGCAGCCCGAGCGTGCCGCCAAGCCCCGCCAGGATGAAGGAGAACTCGCCGATCTGCGCCAGGCTGGCCGAGATGGTGAGCGCCGTACCCGAAGGATGCCCGAAGGCCCTCACGATGAAATAGGCCGCGGCCGACTTGCCCAGCACGATGATCGCGACCACCGCCAGCACCGCGAGGGGCGCGGTGAGGAGGATGTAGGGATTGAACAGCATCCCCACCGAGACGAAGAACAGCACCGCGAAGGCGTCGCGCAGCGGCAGCGCCTCTTCCGCCGCGCGCTGGGAGAGCTGGCTCTCCCCCATCACCATGCCGGCGAAGAAGGCGCCGAGAGCGAAGGACACGCCGAACAGCTCCGCCGCACCGAAGGAGATGCCGAGCGCGATGGCATAGACCGCAAGCCGGAACAGCTCCCGCGAGCCCGTATGGGCGGCATGGTGCATCACCCAGGGGATGACG
>DATCMG010000557.1:0-2534 GCA_036563555.1 Roseomonas sp.
GGTCATCATAGCCGGCGCCGGCGGCGCCGCGCATCTGCCCGGCATGACGGCCAGCATGACCCGTCTCCCCGTCCTGGGCGTGCCGGTGGAAAGCCATGCCCTCAAGGGGCAGGACTCCCTCCTCTCGATCGTCCAGATGCCCGCCGGCATCCCGGTCGGCACCCTGGCCATCGGCCGGGCCGGCGCGGTGAACGCGGCGCTGATGGCGGCCGCCATCATCGCCCTGTCCGATCCGGCCCTGGCGGACCGCCTCGAAGCCCATCGACGCGCCCAGACCGAGGGTGTGGCGGAGTCGCCGTTTTGAGCACCACCCTCTCCCCCGGGGCCCTCGGCCCCCTGCCCCCGGGCTCGACCATCGGCATTCTCGGCGGTGGCCAGCTCGGCCGCATGACGGCCCTTGCCGCCGCCCGCCTCGGCTATCGTTGCCACGTCTATTCCCCCACCGCCGACGAGCCCGGCACCCAGGTGGTCGCCACCAGCACCATCGCCCCCTATGACGACGAGGAGGCTCTGGGCCGCTTCGCCCGCTCGGTGGATGTGGTGACATTCGAGTTCGAGAACGTCCCGGCCGCGACGCTGGACCGCCTCGCGGCCCTCGTCCCCTGCCGCCCCGGCACCCGCGCCCTGTCCATCTGCCAGGACCGCCTGCTGGAGAAGGAGTTCCTGGAGAAGGCCGGCGTCCCCGTCGCCCCCTGGGCGCCGGTCCATTCGGCCGCGGACCTTCCGGCCGCCCTGGCCAGGGTCGGCCTGCCCGCGGTGCTCAAGACCACCCGCCTCGGTTATGACGGGCGCGGCCAGGCCCTGGTCCGCAGCGCGGAGGAGGCCGAGGCGGCGCTGGCCCGCCTCTCCCCGCATCCGCTGATCGCCGAAGCCTTCGTTCCCTTCACCGCCGAGATCTCGGCGATCGCGGCCCGCGCCCTGGATGGCAGCACCGCCACCTATGACGCGGTCGAGAATCGCCACGCCCACCACATCCTCGACCTGTCCTTCGCCCCCGCCCGGGTGGCGCCGGCGGCTGCCGAGTCCGCCCGCCGCCACGCCGCGGCCGTGGCCGTGGCGCTGGAACTGGTCGGGGTCCTTGCCGTGGAGTTCTTCCTGCTGCCGGACGGCACGCTGCTCGGCAACGAAATCGCCCCGCGCCCGCATAATTCCGGCCACTGGACCATGGATGCCTGCCAGGCGAGCCAGTTCGACCAGCATGCCCGCGCCGTGGCCGGCCTCCCCCTCGCCGCCACGGACCGGCACGGCGATGCCGTGATGCGGAACCTCATCGGCCCCGAAGGCATGGCCCGCTGGCCCGCCATCGCAGCTGGTCCCGCCGTTTCCGTCCATCTCTACGGCAAGGCGGAGGCCCGGCCGGGCCGCAAGATGGGCCATGCGACTCGCCTGCTTCCACTGGGCGCAATCGCGTCCGGAACGGAATCCGACCTCCTCAACCATCTGTGACCGAAATGCCAGGGGGGCATGTGGCGCTTCCGCCACAGCGCCCCGAAACCCTTTCGCCACACAGCGTCCCGCGATGCACGGCGCGCGGCAGGGTGGTAGAGAAACCCGACGCGGCGCCGGAATCGGGAGACACCTGAATCCCACGCATCGCGCCCCTGGTGGATCGGGAGTTCACATTATGAGCCTGAAGAAGGCCCTTCTGGCCGCGACGATCATGTCGCTGCCGCTCGCCGCGCAGGCCCAGCCTGTCACCGGCCTCTACATCGCTGCCGGCGCTGGCGTTAACTGGCTGCAGAGCACCAAGGACGCGATCGACGGCCCTGCCGGCGTCGCGCTCGGCGCTGCTGGCCGTCAGACCAAGCTCAACTTCGAGCATGGCTGGGTTGGCGTTGGCAGCCTCGGCTTCGGCTTCGGTAACGGCCTCCGCCTTGAGGTCGAGGGCAGCTACCGTGACAACGACGTGGCGGACTTCCGCGTCGGCGGCATCACGTCGAACTTCCAGGGTGGCCGCGCGCGCTCCTACGGCGCGATGGGCAACGTCCTGTTCGACTTCGCCATCCCCGGCCTGCCGGTCACGCCCTATGTCGGCGGTGGCGTTGGCTATCAGTGGCACGAGTATGACGGCGTTCGCTCCGCGTCCTTCGGCCCCGGTGCCGCCAGCCGTAGCCTGACCATCGACGACGACGATGGCCAGTTCGCCTATCAGGGCATCGCCGGCCTGGCCTTCAACCTGGGCGTTCCGGGCCTGGCCCTGACCGCCGAGTACCGCTTCATGGGCACCCTCTCGCCCGAGCTGACTGGCACCTTCACCAACCGCACCGCCGCCGGCGTGACGACGGTGAGCCGTGGCCGCGTCGAGGTGGACAACTACAACCACAGCGCCCTGATCGGCCTGCGCTACGCCTTCAACGCGCCGCGCCCGGCTCCGGTCGTCGCCGTTGCCCCGGCGGCTCCCGCCGCGGCCCCGGCTCCGGCCCGCACCTACCTCGTGTTCTTCGACTTCGACCGCGCCGACCTGACGGACCGCGCCCGCCAGATCATCGGCGAGGCCGCCCAGGCCGTGAACACCACCGGCACGACGCGCATCG
>DATCMG010000560.1:0-2145 GCA_036563555.1 Roseomonas sp.
CTCGGCGCGCTGGGTCTCGCGCCGCTCGCCGCCCCCGGCGGCGCAAGGGCGCAGGCGGCGCGCGAGCTGGTGATGGTCAATTGGGGCGGCATCGCCAATGAAGGCTTCGGTCGCTTCTACGGCGCACCTTTCGAGGCGGCCAATCCGGGCTTCAAGGTTGTGCAGAACAGCACCGGACCCTCCGCCGGGCGAATCAAGGGCATGGTGGACAGCGGCTCCGTCACCTGGGACCTCTGCGACAGTTCCTCCTCCTCCTCCCGCGTGCTGGGCAAGCAGAACCTCGTCACGAAGATCGACTATGGCGTCGTAAAGAAAAGCGACGCGATTTCCGAGGCCTTCACGCTGGAATATGGTGCGGCGCCCTATTCCTTCTCCTCCGTGCTTGCTTATGACAGCAGCAAATTCCCCAATGGCGCGCCGCAGAACTGGGCCGATTTCTACGATCTACGGAAATTCCCGGGCACTCGACTGCTGCGGCGCGACGCGCTGGCGGTGCTGGACGGGGCGCAGATGGCGCTGGGCAAGGATCCGGCGAAGCTCTACCCGCTCGATGTCCGCGCCTGCCTGGCGAAGCTGAAGGAGATCCGGCGCAATGCCGTCTTCTGGACCAGCGGCTCCGAGAGCGAGCAGTTCCTCCGCACCGGAGAGGCGGTGATGGGCCAGATCTGGCACACCCGCGCGAAGGTGCTGGAGCAGGAGACGAATGGCCGCATCAAGTTCATCTGGAACCAGGGGCTGCTGCAGGCCGGCATCTTCGTGATCCCGCGCGGCGCGCCGGGCGGGGCCAATACGCAGCGCCTGCTGGCGAGCATGCTGGCCAATCCGGAGCCGCAGGTGGAGCTGCTGAAATTCCTCGGCAACGGTCCGACCAACCCGCGCGCCGCCGCGCTGGTGCCGGCCGAGTTCCGCCGCTTCAACCCGACCGATCCTGAGAATGCGCGTCAGCAGGTGACGTTGGACGGCAATTGGTGGGGTGACAATTACACCGAGCTGAACCAGGAAGTGGTCGACATCATCACGGGTTGATCCATGCTTCTGGTAAAGGCTGAGGGCGCCGGGACGCGCCGGAACTGGTGCGATCTGCTATCCGAGCTGCGGCCCGGCCTTGTGGCGAAGCCTTTCGATGCGCCAGGCCTGCGCTCCGGGGACGCCACCTATGTCCTGACCTGGGAGCCGGATCCCGGCTGGCTCGCCAGCCTTCCGAATCTCCGCGCGATCTTCTCGCTGGGCGTGGGGGTGGACCACATAACCCGGGATCCGACCTGGCCGCGCCAGGTGCCCCTGGTGCGGATGGGCGGCGAGGAAACCGGCCAGCGCATGGGCGAGTACATCGCCTGGGCCTGCCTTACCCTGCTGCGGAACGGTCGCGACTTCGCCCTGGCCCAGGCGGAGAGGCGCTGGGCCTATCATGTGGGGGATGACACGGCGCGCGACCTGACGGTCGGCATCATGGGGCTCGGGACGCTTGGCGCGGCCGCCGTGCCAATGCTGCGCGGGCTGGGCTACGGCGTGGTGGGCTGGTCCCGCTCGCGCAAGGCGGTCGAGGGTGCGGAGAGCTTTGCCGGCGAGGCGGAGCTGGACGCCTTCCTGGCGCGCAGCAATGTCCTGGTATGCCTCTTGCCGTCCACGCCGGAGACCGTGGGTATCGTGAATGCTGGGCTGCTGGCGAAGCTGCCGCCGGGCGCGGGCGTCGTGAATGCGGCGCGGGGCCCGCATCTTGTGGTGCCGGACCTGATCGCGGGGCTCGATTCCGGGCATCTGTCCGGTGCGGTGCTCGATGTCTTCGATCCGGAACCGCTGGAGGCGGACAGCGTGCTCTGGACGCATCCGAAGGTCACGGTGACGCCGCATGTCGCCAGTGTCGCGCGGCGGCGGGAACGGGCGCGCTATGTCGCCGATGCCATTGCGAGCTTCGAGGCGGGCGGGCCACTGCCCAATCTCTATGATCCCGTGCGGGGCTACTGACATGGCGCTTCCGCCGCCGCCCCTACGGCCCGATCCCAACCATGTGCCTGACGAGGCGGAGCTGCGGCGCGACCTGGCGGCGGCCTACCGGCTGATCGCGCATTTCGGGATGACGGATCTCGTCTTCACCCATCTCTCGGTGCGCGTGCCGGGGGAAGGGCACCGCTTCCTGGTCAACCC
>DATCMG010000130.1:0-17131 GCA_036563555.1 Roseomonas sp.
TCCAGGTCACCTTCGTCAGCGCCAACGTCACCCTGCTCCAGGCGCTGCAGACCGGCTCGGTGGACATCGTGCTGACCCTGCTCCTGCTGACCGGCGGCGTCGCTGGCGCGCAGTTCGGCGCCGCCATGGGCACGCGGCTGCGCGGCGAGGAGACGCGGGTCCTGCTCGGCCTGCTGGTACTCGGGGTCGCGGCGCGGCTGCTCTGGGACCTGCTGCAGACGCCGAGCAACCTCTACTTCCTCGGCCCGGCGACGTGAGGCTGCGGCTCGCCGCGGCGCTGACGCTGGCGCTCTTGCTATCCCTGGCGCCCCCTGCCCTGGCCCAGCGCGAGACACCGCCCGCGGCGCCCGCCCAGGTCGGCCCGGCCCTGGCCGCCGAGATCGCCCAGCCCCGAATCGCCGTGGATACGGCCTTCAGCGGCGCCGACCTCCTCGTCTTCGGCGCCACCGACCGGCTGCTCGGCCCCGCCGGCGACAATGTCATCGTGCTCGGCCTCGGCCCGGCCCGCGACGTGGTGGTGCGCCGGCGCGTCAAGCGCCTGGGCATCTGGGTGAACGGCCCCGCGGCCTATTTCCGGGAGGTGCCGAACTACTACGCCGTCGCCGCCACCGCCCCCGTGGCCGGCCTGCTGGAGGAAGCGGCCCGGCGCGAGCGGCGCCTCGGCCTCGACATGCTCACCGCCCGCCTGCCCGGGCCCCGCGACCCCGCCTTCCGCACGGCCCTCATCGAACTCAAGCGCGCTTCCGAGGAGTGGAACGAGGAAGAGGCCCCGGTCGAGGTTTCGGGCGGCCGCCTCTTCCACGCCCGCCTGCCCCTGCCCTCCACCATCGCCACGGGGGATTACGTGGTGCAGGTGCTTCTGGTGCGCGCCAACCGCATCATCGCGCGGCAGGAACTGCCCTTCCGGGTGGACCGGGTCGGCGCCACCGCCCGCATCGCCAACGTATCGCGCAACCAGCCCCTGCTGTATGGCCTTGCCTGCATCGCCCTGGCGGCGCTGGCCGGCTGGCTCGGCAGCGTCATCTTCCGCCGGGGCTAAGGGGGAGCACCGCATGCCGCAGGACCGCGTCTTCCTCGTCGTGGTGGATGACAGCCCGGAACGGGCCGTCGCCCTGCGCTATGCCTGCCTGCGCGTGCGCAAGTCAGGCGGCCGCGTCGCCCTGCTGCGCATCACCGAGCCGCCGGACCTGCAGGAATGGGCCGGGGTCGGCGCGCTGATGCAGGAG
The DNA here is from genome assembly GCA_036563555.1 of Roseomonas sp. Taxonomy (GTDB): domain Bacteria; phylum Pseudomonadota; class Alphaproteobacteria; order Acetobacterales; family Acetobacteraceae; genus Roseomonas. Next base: position 1,227 of record DATCMG010000130.1, read on the forward strand.
GAGCGGCGGCAGGATGCCGAGCAGCTCCTCTCCGCCCTCGCCGCCCAGGTCCAGGAGATCACCGGCGGCCTGCCCCTCCTCATCATCCGCGAGGGCGACCCGGTGGAGCAGGTTCTCGCCGCCTTGGCCGAGGACCCGCGCATCTCCATCCTTGTCCTGGCCACCGCCACCGAGGGCGGCCCCGGCCCCCTGGTCACGGCCCTCGCCGGCCGTCAGGCCGGCCGCCTGCGCTGCCCCCTGACCATCGTGCCGGGCGGCATGGAGGATGCGGAGCTGGACCGGGTGACCTGATCTCCCCGCAGCCCACCCCCGCGCGGCGAATGGTTGCACCCCCGCCTCGCCTGCCCCACATCCCGCCTGAGACATTGGCGTTTCCGCCGCAAAGGGGAATTCCCGCAAGTTCATCGAAACCGAGGCGACGCCGAACCCCGCGACCCTCAAGTTCCTCCCCGGCCAGGACGTGATGGGCGCGCGCGGCACCGCCGACTTCATCTCGGAGGAGGCCGCCGCCCGCTCCCCGCTGGCCGCCCGCCTCTTCGAGCTCGACGGCGTCGCCCGCGTCTTCCTCGGCGCCGACTTCGTCACCGTCACCAAGACGAATGATGCCGACTGGCAGGACCTGCGCCCGCGGGTGCTCGGCGCCTTGATGGAGCACGCCATGGCTGGCCGCCCTGTCATGGCCGGTGATGAATCCGAGGACGACGCCGAGGACACCGATCCCGCCGATGCCGAGGTGGTCGCCCAGATCAAGGAGCTGCTGGACACCCGCGTGCGCCCGGCCGTGGCCGGCGATGGCGGCGACATCGTCTTCCGCGGTTTCCGCGACGGCATCGTGAAGCTCCGCATGCAGGGCGCCTGCTCCGGCTGCCCCTCCTCCCGCGCGACGCTCAAGCACGGGGTGGAGAACATGCTGCGCCACTACGTGCCCGAGGTGGTGGCGGTGGAGCAGGTGGAAGCCTGACGGCTTCCACCGGGGTGGAAGCCTGATCCGGCCTCCATTCACCACCTCTATGGCGGCGATGCCGCGCGGGCGATGGCCGCGCGGCAAGGGCGGCCCCAGTATCGGAACCAAGGAGACCCTCCCATGCCCGATACCAATGTGACATCCACCACCCGCCTGGATGACGCGGCGCTCGACCGCCTGTTCCGCCAGGCCCGTACCGCCAATGCCTGGCAGGACCGCCCTGTCACCGAGGACACGCTACGCCAGCTTTATGAGTTGGTTGCCCTGGGCCCGACCAGCGCCAACCAGCTCCCCGGCCGCTTCGTCTTCGTCCGCTCCCCCGAGGGCAAGGAGAAGCTGCTCACTGCCGTCTCCTCCGGCAACCAGGAGAAGACCCGCACGGCCCCGGTGACGGTCATCATGGCCTATGACCCGCAATTCTACGAGCACCTGCCGCGCCTCTTCCCGCATGCCGATGCGAAGTCCTGGTTCACCGGCAACGCGGCCTTCGCCGATCGCAGCGCCTTCATGAACTCCACGCTCCAGGCGGGCTACCTCATCCTCGCCGCCCGTTCCCTAGGGTTGGATGTCGGGCCGATGGGTGGCTTCGATTCCAAGAAGACCGACGAGCTGTTCCTGGCCGAGAGCGGGTGGAAGTCCACCATGCTCATCAATCTCGGCTATGGCGACCACTCCAAGACCTTCGGGCGGCTGCCGCGGCTGGGCTTCGATGAGGCGGCGCTGCTGGCCTGAAGAAAGAAAGGCCGGGGGAAGTATTCCCCCGGACCCCCTTCTATTTTTGGGGTGTAGCGCTGGCGCGCGAGTGAAACTGGCGCGCCCCAAACTCGAAGAAAAAGGCCGGGCAGAATTCCTTCTCCCCGGCCTTTTTCTTTTCAAACGGTCCTCAGCACATACCGCAGCAGCATTGCGATGCTCCCCAGCACCAGGATGCTGGCGGCCCAAAGCCCCACGAACCAGAGCAGGCGGCGGCCCCACATCAGTGATAGCCGCTCTCGCTCGTCACCTTGCCGCGGAACAGCCAGTAAACGTAGCCGGTATAGGCCAGGATGATCGGGATCAGCACCGCCGCCCCGACCAGCAGGAACCCCTGGGAGGAAGGCGGCGCGGCAGCCTGCCAGATGTTGAAGGCCGGCGGCACGATCATCGGCCACATGGAAACGCCGAGCCCGACATAGGCCAGGGCGAAAAGCCCCAGGGCCAGCATGAAGGGCCGCACATCCGCCATCCCCCCGCGCCCCGTATCCTGCGACAGCGCGTGGAAGAACCGCCACACGAACACGGCGACGAGAATGGGCACCGGCAGGGCGTAGAGCACATTCGGGAAGGTCAGCCAGCGCTGCGCGAAGGCCGGTTGCAGGAAGGGCATGATCGCCGAAACCAGGCTGATCGCCGCCACCGTCCCCATCGCGAAGGGCCAGGCGAGCGACACGGCGCGCCGGTGCAGCGCCCCCTCCGTCTTCCACAGCAGCCAGCAGGCCCCCAGCAGCCCATAACCGATCACCAGCGCGACACCCGTCAGCACCGAGAAGGGCGAGAGCCAGTCCCACCACCCCCCGGCATAGGCGCGGCCCTGCACCTCGATCCCCTGAACGAAGGCGCCAAGCGCGATGCCTTGCATGAAGGCCGCGACCATCGAGCCCCAGGAGAAGGAGCGGTCCCACCAGAGCTGTTGCGTGTCGTTCTCCGCGCGGAAGCGCATCTCGAAGGCGACGCCGCGGAACACCAGGGCCAGCAGCATCAGGATCAGCGGCATGTAGAGCGCGGGCAGCACCACGGCATAGGCCAGCGGGAACACCGCCAGCAGCCCGCCGCCGCCCAGAACCAGCCAGGTCTCGTTGCCGTCCCAGACCGGCGCAACGGAGTTCACCGCCACGTCCCGCTCCGACTTCTCCCTGAAGAACGGGAACAGGATGCCGATACCCAGGTCGAACCCATCCATGCAGACATAGAAGAACACGGCCAGCGCGATCAGCACGGCCCAGATCAGCGGCAGCCAGAACGCCCAGCCCGTCAGTTCCATCGCCTGTTCCATCGCCCTACTCCGCCGGCTGCGGGCCGGGCGCGGCACCGGCCACGACCGAAGGTGCCGGGGTGATGCCCGCGCTGCGGATCGGCTGCCCCTGCGGCGGCGCGCCTTCCTGCGGGCGTGGGGTCTGCGAGAACAGCTTGAACAGGAACCAGATGCCTGCCCCGAAGACGAGGAAATACACCACCACGAAGGCCGCCAGCGACGTCGCCACCGCCGGCAGCGCGATGGGCGAGACGCTGTCCGCCGTTCGTAGGTGCCCATAGACGGTGAAGGGCTGGCGCCCTGCCTCGGTCACGATCCACCCCGCCGTCACCGCCACCAGCCCGGCCGGCCCCATGGCGATCGCCGCCCGCAGCAGCCAGGGCGTGTCATAGAGCCGCCCGCGCAGCCGCATCACGCCGCTTGCCAGCCCGAGCGTGATCATCAGCAGCCCCATCCCGACCATCACGCGGAAGGCCCAGAACACCAGCGGGATGTTGGTCGGCCAGTATTCACGCGGGATGTCCTTCAGCCCCCGAACCTCGCCATCCCAGGAATGGGTCAGGTAAAGGCTGGCGAGATTGGGGATGGCGATCTGCATCCGCGTCCTTTCCGCCTCGGCATCCGGCAGGCCGAAAATGATGGAGGGCGCGCCGCGCTCCGTCTCGAAATGCCCTTCCATGGCCGCGACCTTGGCGGGCTGGTGTTCATAGGTGTTGGTGCCATGCAGGTCGCCCAGCACGGCCTGGATGGGCGCCACGATCAGCAGCATCCACATCGCCATGGAGAACATGAGCCTCGCACGCGGGTTCAGCCCGCGCTCGCTGTGTTCCAGGCCGCGATCGACCCCCGCGCTCGGCCGGCCCGGCGCCTCCACCAGCGCCTGCCCAGGATCGTGGAAGCGCGCGGAGTTGCCACTGTCCATCCCGCTATCGCGCACCGGCTCCCGGCCCTGCCACTCCCGCAGCAGGTGCCAGGCCCCGACCGCGCCGACGATCAGCGCCGTGGTCAGATACGCGCCCGTGACAGTGTGCGCGAGGCGATAGGGAAAGGACGGGTTGAAGATGATCGCCCACCAGTCCTGGGGGTGGAACTGCCCATCCGGCATCAGGGTGAATCCCGCCGGCGTGTGCATCCAGGAATTGGCCGAGAGAATCCAGAAGGCCGAGAAGAAGGTGCCGATGGCCACCAGGGATGTGGCCAGCATGTGCAGCCCCTTCCCCACCCGGTCCAGCCCGAACAGCATGACGCCGAGGAAACCCGCCTCCAGGAAGAAGGCCGTCAGCACCTCATATCCCATCAGCGGCCCGATCACCGGCCCCGCCCGCTCCGACAGCACGGACCAGTTCGTGCCGAACTGGTAGGACATCACCAGCCCCGACACGACGCCCATCGCGAAGGCGACGGCGAAAATCTTCAGCCAGTAGCGGAAAGTGTCGAGAAAGACGGCCTTCCCCGTCCAGAGCCACAGCCCCTCCAGCACGGCCAGATAGCTCGCGAGCCCGATGGTGAAAGCGGGAAACAGGAAGTGCCAGACCACAACGAAGGCAAACTGAAAGCGCGCGAGGTCCAACGCGCTGGGCAGAAGAGCATCGATCATTTTTCAGGAGCCCCCCAAGGCTTCCCATTCGGAAAGTTGTGGCGTGGCGCGGCATCCGCCAGGGGATCCGGATGCGTCGCACGCGCTGTTGACCGTCGATGACCACCTCTGTTCCATGGCGCGGACCGCGTTTCAGACAATGCCGGCATAGGCGCGCGCATCCTGCCGCAGCACCGCGGCCACCATATCCAGTGATTGGCGCAGCGTCGCGCGATCCGTCGCGGGCCCCAGCGCCAGCCGTGCGCGGAGCGGCGGTTCCCCTTCCACGGTGAAGGCCTCGCCCGGCACGACCGCCAGGCCCTGGCGCTGCAGATGCGCGGCGAAGGCAACGCTTGGCCAATGCGGGGGCAGGCGCAGCCAGAGATGCAGCCCCTGCGGATGCGCCTCCGCCGCCTCGCCGAGCACGGCGCGAGCCATCGCCTGCCGCGCGGTCATCTCCCCCCGCACGCCGCGCAGCAACTCCAGCGCCTGCCCGCCCGCGATCCACTGATGCACCAGCCCGGTCAGCAGGCCCGGCGCCATCATGGTGGTGGCACGCAATGCCAGGGTCAGCCGCTCCGCGCGCGCCTCGTCCGGCACGGCCAGGAAAGCGGTCCGCAGCCCGGGCGACAGCACCTTGGAGACGGTCGCGACATGGAACACCCGCCCCGGATCCAGCCGGGCGAGGGCGGGCAAAGGATTTTCCGGCAGCAAGCCGTAGGGATCATCCTCCAGCACTGGCAGATCGTGCCGGCGCGCCACGGCCAGCACCGCCTCCCGCCGGGGAAGCGACATGGTGGCGGTGGTAGGGTTCTGGATCGCCGGCGTGCAGCAGATCAGCTTCGGGGCATGGGCGCGGCAGGCGCGTTCCAGCTCCTCCGGCACCATGCCCTCGGCATCCATCACAACGCCTGCCACCACCAGCCCGAGTTGGGCAGCCAGGGCCCGCAGGCCCGGATAGGCATAGCGTTCCGCCAGAATCACATCGCCCGGCCGCAACAGGCTGGACAGCACGGCCAGCAGCGCCGCCTGCGCGCCCGGCGCCACGAGCACCTGCGCCGGCGGCCGCTTCCCCAGCACCGGGCGCAACCAGGCCGCCCCCGCCGCCCGCTCCTCCGGCGTGCCGGCGGTGCTGCGATAGGACATCAGCCCACCCACCTCCTGCCGCCGCAGCAGGGAGGCGATGCCATCCTGCACCAGCCGCCGCAGGGAGGGTTCCCCGAGCGCCGGCGGCAGGTTCATGGTCATGTCGATGAGCGCCCGCCCGCCCTCTCGCCACAGCCGCGCGGAAGCCCCGGCGCGCACGAAGCTGCCGCGCCCGACCGTGGCTTCGAGCAGCCCTGCATGTCGCGCCTCATTGAAGGCGCGGGTGACGGTGGTCAGGTCCAGCTTGAGCACCGCGGCGAGTTGCCGCTGCGCCGGAAGCCGGTCTCCATCCTGGAGATCGCCGGACTCGATCGCCCGCCTGAGGGCTTCCACGATGCCGAGATAGAGCGGGCCGGAATGCCCCTCCATATGCCGGCGAAGGATCAGGGTAGTCGGATCGGGCTGCATGGGCGGTTGGGGGACGGCATCCATCCATACATTGCCGCCGGATTGCCCGGATCAAGGACCGGCCCGCAGCACGGGCCGCCCTTCTTCCGCCTTGTGGATGAACTGCGAGCAGACGAGCCAGCCCTTGAAGGGCCGCAGCAGCGCCAGCGAGCCAAGCAGGAGAAGCGGGAGGGTGGTGAGCAGATGCACCCAGAAGGCCGGCTCGAAGCGTAGCTCCGGCCACCCCGCGAAGATGGTCGCCGGCACCGCGACCGTCGACATCACGAAGAATGCAGGCCCATCCGCCGGATCGGCATAGCCGAAGTCGAGCCCGCAAATATCACAGGAGGGACGAAGGCGGAGAAAGCCGGAGAAGAGATGCCCTTCCCCGCAATGCGGGCAGAGACCGCGCACACCCAGCGCAAAGGGGGAGCGGCCCTCGGCGAGCCGCGACATGTGCTGTTCCATGGCCGCAATCCTGATCCGGCGGGCGGCCCGGTGAATCCGGCCGCTTCATCGGGCGGATATGTCGGCCTGCGGCAGACACGCCTCAAGCACAATGCAGGGATACAATCCCCTGCAATTGCATGGTTTTACCCCGCGCCGCCTCAGGCGGCCCGCAGTGCCACCCGCCCGTGCTCCACCTCCAGCCGCGCCACGCCGACGACGGAGCGGAGATTTCCCGCCACCAGATGGACCATGCCTTCCGGCAGCGTCACGGCGATCTCCACCCGCAGCGCCTTGCCCTCACGGCCAGCGCGGAAGCGGTCCGGCGTCAGGTCCCGCTTGGCCAGCGGCTGGAGCAGGCGTGGCAGCAGCCCGGGCGAGGGCTCGGCGCAAAGGAGATAGCGCACGGAGAGGACGCGCTCGCCCTCCTCCTCGACCAGGGTGGCGGGGGCAGGGGCCTGCAGGAGGGCACCGGGAACGGCATCGAACATAGGGGAATATCTCTTCCGAAGGGTGGGCGGGGCGGCTGGCCCGGCCGCCCGCCCGCGCGCCACGGGCCATCGGCCCGCGCGCCGGTCAGGCGACCGGGCGGATAATTCGGCGCATTCGGCGCCCGCGCGTGGTTCGGAAGAACGACATGCGGGGCAGACTAGGCCGGTTCCGCCGGAACGCAAGCCTTCCGTGAAAGGGCAGCCATGCGCGCCATGCGGGCGAGGCCCACCCCATCAATCCGCCGCGGCCGCCTGGGCCTGCGCCGCCTCGGCGGCTTCCTCCTCCGGCGTCTTGCGCCAGGGCGAGTTGATCCTGATCCCCTCCGCCTCGAACCGCGCCTGGATCCGCCGGTTCAGCTCCCGCATCACGGGGTGGCGCTGGGACGGATCGGTCTTCATCCGCGCCCGCACCACCACGCCGGTCTCCAGCAGCTTGTCCACGCCCATCACGTCGATGTCGTCGCGCACCACCGTGCTCCAACGCGGCTCGGCCCGCATCTCGGCCGAGATCTCCTTCAGAACCTTCGTCACGTGATCCGTGTCCTCGCCATAGGGGAGGGACACATCCACCACCGCGAAGGCGAAGTCGCGCGTCATGTTGGTCACGAAGGTCACGGTGCTGAAGGGAATGATGTGCACCGACCCGTCCAGCGCGCGCAGCCGGATGCTGCGGATCGAGAGCTGTTCCACCACCCCCGTCATGTTGGCGATGGTCACCGTGTCGCCCACCGCCACGGCGTCCTCCAGCAGCAGGAACATGCCGGTGATCACGTCCTTGACCAGCGTCTGCGAACCGAAGCCGATGGCGACGCCGACGACACCGGCACCGGCGATCAGCGGCGCCACATTCACCCCGATCTCGCTCAGCACGTTCAGCGCCACGAAAATGAGGATGACGATCAGCAGCGCGGTCCGCAGCATCGGCAGCAGCGTGCGGATGCGGGCCGAGCGCGCGGCCTGCGTGTCGCGGGACAGCTTCGCCAGCCGCCGCTGGATGGCGGCATTCGCCACCTCCCACACCGTCACCGCCGCCAGCGCCGTCAGCCCGATCGAGACGATGCTGCCGACCACCCGCGCGCCGAGCTGCCCGCGGCCGAACCAGGCGAAGGCCTCGATTCCCCAGGTCTCCAGCAGGAAGAGCAGCGTCACCACCACCACGATGCCGGAGATGATGCCCTTCAGCACCGGCACGTAGCGGTTCGCCCGCAACTCCAGCCCGGGATAGCGCTTCGCCAGGTCTGGCGAGATGCGGAACCCCCGCTCCAGCAGCCGCCGCAGCCCGTAATCGACAACCTTGGCCACGCCCAGCACCGCGAGCGTCAGCGCGCTCGCCCGCAGCAGCCGCTCGAACCCATCCCGCACCTCGAGCGCCCAGACACCCCAGAGCGCCAGCAGGTAGAGGATGGCCAGCACATGCCACACCTCCGCCAGCCGGTCCCGCAGCGCCCGGAACATGCGGCGGGACCGGTCGGGGTGATCGCCGGGCTTCAGCTCCGGCGCGCGCAGCACATCCGCCACCGCGTGCCGGTTCTGCATCACCACGATGATGAGGAAGAGCGAGACGATCAGCAGGGCGAAGCGCGAAATCGCGTCATACACCGCCCAGGGCACGCCGAAGAGCAACCCGGCCTCGGCCACCGCCCAGCCCACCACCAGCACGGTCACGATCCGGCGCAGCCAGATGGTGATATAGGCCGCCGTCTCGTCATGCAGCGGCACCATCCGCAGATGCGCCGAGTTGGGCGAGAAAAGCATGCGGGAGGCCAGCATCACCGCACGGATGGCGATATAGGCGTTGTTCGCCAGCAGCAGCACCAGCTCCGTCGTCGGCAGCGGCTGCACTGCGCGGATCAGGCCGTAGGAGATGATGGCGAAAGCGCCCACCGGCAGCAGGTCCAGCGCCAGCCGCGCCAGCACGAAGGGGATGCGCCGCAGCCAGGTCCAGACATTCGCCCGCTCCGGCGCCAGGGCATCCAGCCTGTCGCGCCAGCGCGCCAGCAGGCGCCACACCGCCCATTCCGCCAGCAGCCCGAGGCCGAAGAGCAGCGCCAGCTTCCAGGAGGCATCCACCACCCGCGCCTGCGTCACCGGATCCCGTGCAACGCCCGAGGCCCAGGAGACGACATTGGGCAGGTCCGTCACCGCATTGGCCCAGGCCACGATCTGGTCCGACAGCGCCGCCAGCCGCTGCGAGGCCCCCATCAGGAGCTGCGCACCGAGCGTGTTGGGCGCCAGCAGCCCGGGTTCGGCCGGCGGCTCGGGCGCCGCGGGCGCGGGGGCCTCCCCGGCGGGTGCTGCCGTCCCGGAAGGGGCGGCACCGGGGGTGGCATTGGGGGCAGCGCCGGGCGCCGCGCCGCGCGAAGCCGCGGAAAGCGCTTCGAGGTTGCGGATCAGCTCCGCCCGCCTGTTATCGTCGCGCAGCACCCCCAGCAGGCGATCCGCCTCCGTCCCCGCCGGCGCGGCAACCGGCGCGGGCGCGGGCGGCGGTGCCGCGCGCGGGGCAGGCGCCTGGGCCAGGGCAGGCGCCCCCAGCAGGAGCGTCAGCAGAACGGGAAGAAGCTTGGTCAGGACCATGGGGCGGGTTTGGACCCCACCCCATCCGCCAAGGTCAAGCGTCGGACCATTACCCGGCCATGCGCGGCCCCGCCCCTGGCCTCAGCCGCCCGCCAGCCGCCGTGTCAGCTCCCCCGATGACATGTCCCGTGCCAGCCCGGCGGCCTGCCCGGACCAGAGGGGGGTGAAGTCGCCCACTCCCTCGGCCTCCGCCCTGGCCCGCAGCGGCGCCAGCGCCCCCCCAGCCGTAGGGAAGGCCGGGGCGAGGTCCGAAAGCGGCCCGACCTCGCGCATGATCCGATTGAGGATCCCGCGCGCCGGCCGCCCGGTGAAGAGGTTCGTCAACGCAGTGCCGTCGGATGGCGCCCCCTTCAGCGCCGCCCGGTGCACCGCCGGGATGCGCGCCTCGGGCGTGAACAGATAGGCGGTGCCCACCTGCGCGGCGGCCGCGCCCAGCGCGAAGGCGGCCGCGACCCCGCGCGCATCCGCGATTCCCCCCGCCGCGATGACGGGCACGCGCACCGCATCCACCACCTGCGGCACGAGGGCCATGGTCCCGATCTGGGTCGCCATGTCCCGGGTCAGGAAGCAGCCGCGATGCCCGCCGGCCTCGGAGCCCTGGGCGATCACGGCATCGACGCCGCGCTCCTCCAGCCAGACCGCCTCCTCCACCGTGGTGGCCGAGGCGATCACCTTGCTCCCCGCCGCCCGCACCCGTTCGAGCAGCGCCGCATTCGGAAGGCCGAAATGGAAGCTGACCACCGCCGGCCGGTACTCCTCCACCACGGCGCAGAAATCCGTATCGAAGGGCGCGCGCGCGGCGCCGGATGTGGCCGATGCGGGGTCCAACCCGACCTCGGCGTAATAGGGCGCCAGCCGGGCGCGCCAGGCCGCCTGCGCCGCCTGGTCCTCGGGTGGCACCTCATGGGTGAAGAAGTTGAGGTTGATGGGCCGCGACGTGCCGGCCCGGACCACCTCCACCGCCTCCCGGAACTGCCCGACCGTGTACTGGGCGGCGGGAAGCGAACCCAGGCCGCCCGCCTCGCTCGCCGCGATCACCATTTCGGGCGTCGTCGATCCCGCCATCGGTGCCTGGATGATCGGCAATTCGATGCCGAACAGGTTCAGGATCCGCCGGTCCTGCCATGCTGCCATGCTGCATTCCTTCCCGTTGTCGCGTTACGGGCTTCACTCTAACCCCTCGCAGGCGCCGCCATCACCCGGTGGCCCCGGAGTGCCGGATGGACCCCCAACCCGACCCACCCCCGATGGTCGAGCTGATCGAATCCCGCCTGGAGCGCATCGGCCTCTCGCCCGAGGAGGCCTTCCGCCAGGCCGGCCTCCCGCCCGACCTCCTCCCCCGGCTGCGGGAGGGCACTGCCCCGGTGCCGCGCGGCGCCCGCCTGGTGCGGCTGGCGGAGGTTCTCGGCACCTCCGTCTCCTGGCTCGTCGGCCTGGATCCCGATGTCGCTCCACCCGCCGAGGTGCTGGAGGAGGAGCAGGGCAGCCTCGGCCTGCTGGCCGGCGACGAGGAGGCCCTGCTGCGCGCCTACCGATCCCTGGATTTCCCCACCAAGGCCGCGCTGCTGACGGTGGTCCGGAAGATGGCGGGGCCGGATCCGGTGCCGGATGTGCCCGTCAAGGGGAAGCGCCGCGCAAGCTGAATAAATATCTGTAAATAAACAGCAATTTGCACCTTCCAGGGCCGCGATCCAGACATGACGGGCACGAGGGGGTCGGGGCGTTGCGCCCCAGGCGGGCATCCCCAGATGATGCCCATCATGATCACATTCCTCACCATTCTCGTCGGCCTTGGGATGCTCGCCACCCTGGGCACGCTCTTCATGGGCATGGTTGGCATGGTGCAGGGCAGCGATGACCTGCGCCGGTCGAACGGCCTGATGCGCTGGCGCGTCACGATCCAGGGCGTCACGCTGGCCCTTTTCGCCCTGCTGCTCTTCCTGATGCGGGGCTGAAACGCGGCCCTCCCCCGGCGGCTTGCCGCGCCTGGGGCCGGGCCCTATAGACCCCACTGATTCCGCGGATGCGAGGCCCGGCAAAGGGCCATTGCGCCCGCCTGTCCGGGGCCGCCAACGGTCCCCCAAACGCATCGGCCCCACTTTTCATGGGGGCCGTCGCCTCACAGAGGACCCGTCACCCGGCATGAAGCTCCTCGTCCCCGTCAAGCGCGTGGTCGATTACAACGTGAAGGTCCGGGTGCGCCCGGACGGCACGGGCGTCGAGACCGCGAACGTCAAGATGTCGATGAACCCCTTCGACGAGATCGCCGTCGAGGAGGCCGTGCGCCTGAAGGAGAAGGGTGTCGCGACCGAGATCGTGGCCGTCTCCATCGGCCCGGCCCAGGCGCAGGAGCAGATCCGCACGGCGCTGGCCATGGGCGCCGATCGCGGCATCCTGGTCGAGGTGGCCGACACGGTCGAGCCGATCGCGGTCGCCAAGATCCTCAAGGCCATCGTCGAGAAGGAGGGCCCGCAGCTCGTCATCCTTGGCAAGCAGGCCATCGACGACGACATGAACGCCACCGGCCAGATGCTGGCCGCCCTCCTCGGCTGGGGCCAGGGCACCTTCGCCAGCAAGGTCGAGATCGCCGACGGCGCCGCCAACGTCACCCGTGAGGTCGATGGCGGCCTGGAGACGGTGCGGCTGACGCTGCCCGCCATCGTCACCACCGACCTGCGCCTGAACGAGCCGCGCTATGCCAGCCTTCCCAACATCATGAAGGCCCGCAAGAAGCCGATCGAGACGATCAAGCCCGGCGACCTCGGCGTGGACACCACCCCCCGCCTGAAGGTGCTGAAGGTGGAGGAGCCGCCGAAGCGCGTGGCGGGCGTGAAGGTGGCCTCGGCCGCCGAGCTCGTCTCCAAGCTCCGCAACGAAGCGAAGGTGATCTGAGATGACCGTCCTCGTCCTCGCCGATCATGACGGCAGCCATATCAACCAGCCCACCCGCTCCGCCATCGCCGCCGCCGGCAAGCTGGGCGACGTCACCCTGCTGGTGATCGGCCCGGAGGCCATGGCCCAGGCCGGCGCGAAGATCGCCGGCGTCGCCAAGGTCCTGCACGCCCCCGCCGAGCACATGCTCGCCGAGCCCGCCGCGGCCCTCATCGCCGGCCTGGCGGGTGGTTACACCCACCTCCTCGCCCCCGGCTCCGCGCTGGGCAAGAACATCATGCCGCGCGTCGCCGCCCTGCTGGACGTCCAGCCGATCAGCGACATCTCCGGCATCGTGGATGCCGACACCTTCGTGCGCCCGATCTATGCGGGCAACGCGCTGGCCACCGTCCAGTCCTCGGACCCGAAGAAGGTGATCACCGTCCGCGCCGCCTCCTTCGACCCGGCCGCGGCCGAGGGCGGCGCCGCACCCGTCGAGCCCGCCCAGGCCGCCGCCGACCCCGGCGTCTCCTCCTTCGTCGGCGCCGAGCTGGTGAAGAGCGAGCGGCCCGAGCTGACCGCCGCGCGCATCGTCGTCTCTGGCGGCCGCGCCATGGGCTCCGCCGAGAACTTCCACATCCTGGATGGAATCGCGGACAAGCTCGGCGCCGCCGTCGGCGCCTCCCGTGCCGCGGTCGATGCCGGCTACGCACCGAACGACCAGCAGGTCGGCCAAACCGGCAAGATCGTGGCCCCCGAGCTCTACATCGCCTTCGGCATCTCGGGCGCCATCCAGCACCTGGCCGGCATGAAGGACAGTAAGGTCATCGTCGCCGTGAACAAGGACGAGGAGGCGCCGATCTTCCAGGTGGCCGATTACGGCCTGGTCGGCGACATCTTCAAGGTGATCCCGGAGCTCGAGGCGGAGCTCTCCAAGTGAGCGGGACGGCGCCGACAATCGAAACCGTCGGCGTCATCGGCGCCGGCCAGATGGGCAACGGCATCGCGCATGTCGCGGCCCAGGCCGGCCTGCCCGTCACCATGATCGACGTGAACCCGGAGACGCTGGACAAGGCCCGCGCCACCATCGCGAAGAACATGGACCGCCAGGTCTCCAAGGGCGCGCTGAAGGCCGAGGACCGTGACGCGGCCCTCGCCCGCATCGCCACCGGCACCGACATGGCGGCGCTTTCCGGCGCCGATATCGTGATCGAAGCGGCGACCGAGCGGGAGGAGATCAAGAAGTCGATCTTCAAGTCGCTCTGCCCGCATCTGAAGCCCAGCGCGATCCTCGCGACCAACACCTCCTCCATTTCCATCACGCGCCTCGCGGCCTCCACGGACCGCGCGCCGCGCTTCATCGGCATGCACTTCATGAATCCGGTGCCGGTGATGAAGCTGGTGGAGGTGATCCGCGGAATCGCGACGGACGAGCCGACCTATCAGGCCACCGAGGCCCTGGCCCGCCGCCTCGGCAAGACCACCGCGACCAGCGAGGACTTCCCGGGCTTCATCGTCAACCGCATCCTGATGCCGATGATCAACGAGGCCGTCTACACGCTGCATGAGGGCGTAGGCGACGTGGCCTCGATCGACCTCGGCATGAAGCTCGGCACCAACCAGCCCATGGGGCCGCTGGAGCTGGCGGATTTCATCGGGCTGGATACCTGCCTCGCCATCATGCAGGTGCTGCATGAAGGGCTGGGCGACAGCAAGTACCGGCCCTGCCCGCTGCTGGTGAAGCATGTCGAGGCCGGGTGGCTCGGGCGGAAGACCGGTCGCGGCTTCTACGACTATTCCGGCGGGACGCCCCGGCCGACGCGGTAGAAAAAGAAGGCCGGGGGAAGGAAATCCCCGGACACCCATCTTTCTCTTCGGGATTCGGAATGCCGCTTTTCAGCGGCGCCGGGTCCAGATCGTGATCATCATGACCACGACCAGGATGATCATCCCGGTCCGGTGCTCGGCAATCCAGGCCAGCGCAGGTTCAATCAGCACGGCATCTTCCCACGGCGAAGGGCCGCCTGCCGGATTTAGGGTTTGAGGCGCCATGTAGCAAACGACCCGCCGCCGGAAGGGCGGCAGGCCGGGGCGTCTCCTCCCGGCCCTGCTGCGGCGGCATCAACGCGGCGAGGCCCCCAGCCCGTCCGCCTCCGTGGCAGAGGCGGCCAGTTTATCGGTCACGGCCCAGCCGGTCTGCGGCGCCCGCACGCGCCCACGAACGGACAGGGACCGCGCGGGCGCCGAGCCGGCCGGGATCAGCCCCAGCACCGTCTTGCGCGCCTCGATCACCGTCACCCCACCAAGCTGAGGCGCCAGCGCCTGCCCCGCCGCCTCCCACAGCTTCGCGCCGCGCAGCAGGGGCCGCAGGCCGAAGGGCGGGATGAACAGCGCCGCCTCCCGCCGCTCCACCGTGAACATCGACCGTTCCAGCAGCCGGGCGAGTTGCCCGGGCGAATAGGGCTGGCCGTGCCCGAAAGGGGTTCGCTCCAGATGCGCCCAGACGGCGCGGCGATTCGGCACCACGGCCAGCAGCCGTCCTTCGGGGCGCAGCACGCGCCAGGTCTCGCGCAGCAAGCGGCGGGCATTTTCCGCGGCCTCCAGCCCATGCACCAGCAGGATGTTGTCGAAGGACAGGTCGGCGAAGGGCAGCCGGTCCTCGTCCACCAGGGAGGCTGCACAGGCGCCGTCGGGCGGCCAGGGGGCCATGCCATCCCCGGCGGCCAGTGCCACGGGCGTTGCCGAGACCAGCCGCGCCGCCCCGCGCCGCCACAGGCGCAGATAGGGCCCCGCATGGCCCAGCCCCAGCACCTCCCGCCCCGTCAGCTCCGGCCAGATCTGCCGGAGGCGTGAGCGCAGGATGCGCCGCGTCACCGCGCCAAGCGGCGCGTCGTAGAAGCCCTGCAATCCCCAGGCGGTGAAGTGGACCTCGGCGCCCATGCCGTGGATATAAGACTTCCGACACCAACAAGACAGCAATGGGGAAACAGCGGATGACGTGGACGATCCGGGCCGTGCCCAACCTCTCGGACAACTACGCCTGGCTGCTGCGGGACGAGGCCACGGGAACCGTCGCCCTCTGCGACCCCGGCGAGGCCGCCCCGAACCTCGCCGCCCTGCAGGACATGCCCGAGCCCGGAAGGCTGGACTGGGTGCTGCTGACCCACCACCACCCCGACCATATTGACGGCGTGGCCGATGTGGTGCGCGCGACCGGCGCGAAGGTTCTCGGCGCCGCCGCCGACGCCCACCGCCTGCCGAAGCTCGACCAGGCGGTGAAGCCCGGCGAAACGGTCCCCCTCGGCAGCGGCACGATCGAGGTGCTGGACAGCCCCGGCCACACCATCGGCCATGTCGCCCTCTACATCGCCGATGCGAAGGCCGTGCTCTGCGGCGACACGCTCTTCTCCCTGGGCTGCGGCCGGTTGCTGGAGGGCA